>JAHJRE010000232.1 GCA_018831055.1 Bacteroidota bacterium | reverse complement strand
GATGAAATTATTTTCGTGAAAGAATACCTGGAACTGGAAAAGTTCCGTTTTGGTGATAAATTCGATTATTCCATTGAAACGGATGAACAAACAGATATGGAATTGCCTGTTCCGAAGATGATCATTCAGGTCTTTGCCGAAAATGCCGTTAAGCACGGCATCTATAGAAAAGAAGGTAAAGGTTATATAGGAATCCGCATTAAAGGCACGGATGATAACCTCAGCATTACCGTAACCGACAACGGGGTTGGACGAGCAAAGGCTGCCGAATACAGCAAAGAATCAACCGGTCTGGGGCTTAAGATGATCCGGCAGTACATGGAACTTTTCGGGAAGTATAAAAAATTCAACATAAACTTTAGTATTACCGATCTGCACGCTGATAATGGTCAACCTTCCGGTACAAGGGTCGATGTTACCATTAACGTAATAGGATAAACCTCCCCAAAAAAAAAGCCGCCTTTTCAGGCGGCCAAAAAAACAAACAAAACCAAATCTTTATGTCACTTACAAATATTCAAAAAAAATAAACAAAAAATCAAGAAAAAACTACGTTTTTTTTATTAACACCTACACTTTTTTTTTCAGGCCTCAGGAATTATCTTTTTTTTCAGGCCTTTTCGCCTTCGATTCAAATTGAAAAATTATGAACAAAGCCCGATTTCAGGTTGTTATTAACAGGTAAGAACTCATTACGACTATGAAAATCGCTCTCGTTACCGGATCTACCGATGGTATTGGAAAACAGACTGCTACAGAACTTGCCTTGCTGGGTTATCATGTGATCATACATGGCAAGAATCGTCGTAAAGGAGAGATAACCCTGGAAGAAATACGGGAAAAGACAGGAAACCGAGACCTCACTCTGATTTTATCCGACCTGTCATCACAGAAATCCATCCGCGAAATGTCGGGTATGCTACATAAACGTTTCGACCATCTGGACATACTGATCAATAATGCCGGGACCTATCAGCGAAAACAAAACTTTTCCCGCGATGGTTATGAAATGACCTTTGCTGTAAATCATTTATCGGTATATAGTCTAACCTTACTTTTACTTGATATGCTAAAGAAGTCGGAGAAGGGCAAGATCATTATAGTAAGCTCCATTGCTCACCGTAACAGTCCTAAAATCGATTTCGCCGACATCCAGGAAATCAACTCATACATGGATTACAGCGCATACGCTTTATCGAAGCTGAGTAATATTTTATTCACTTATGAACTGGCCTCAAAGGTGAAAGAAATGGGCATCAGTGTAAATTGCCTGCATCCGGGAGTAATTTCGACGAAGCTACTTTATGAAGGTTTTGGCATCAGTGGAGCAAGCGTCGAGGAAGGAGCCGGAACCTCAGTATTCCTGGCGCATAGCGACAAGATTAACGGTGTTACCGGCAAATATTTTACCAATAAATCAATCACTGAGTCTTCCCCTTTTTCTTATAACCCGGAAGCCGCAAAAAACCTATGGAATCTGAGTGAAAATCTCACAGGCATTTCTTTACCGGAAAACTTGTAATTTTGTTGCAACTATGTAATACCCGGGTTGAAAACAAAAAAATAAAATGAGTATCGGGAATGATTAATATCAAGTTACCTTCTCTATGGTTGCAGGATGCAGGTTACAGGCTACAGGTAGTGTGGGAGTGGGTGATGAGTGATGAGTGATGGGTGAGTGATGAGTTGTCGCTTGCAACTTGTCGCCTGTAACTTTGTGTTAATGTTTCCCAATACTCATAAAAAATAAAATCATTTTTTACATAAACTAAGTCAGGATGAATAGAATTATTTTTCTTATCACTCTCGTTTTCTCTGTATTATCAGGTTTTTCGCAAAATAACATTCAGATAACCGCTTCCGAGCTCCGGGACCATGTTGGTTATCTGGCCTCCGATGATTTGGCAGGCAGGAAGCCTGGAACGATGGGAGATTCGTTATCGCGGGCCTATATTGCAGAGCAATTCCATGAAGCGGGCTTAATGCCGGTTAACGGTTCATATTTCCAGGAATTCGAAGTTGTAGCTGATGTCATCCTGGGAGAAGACAACTCGCTGGAAATACAGGGTAAATCATTGAAAGTTGGGGAAGATTATACTCCTTTTGCGTTTTCCTCCGGCAATAAACTGGAGGCCCGGGTAGTGTTTGCCGGTTATGGATTTGATTTCCAAAATGATTCTGTATCCTGGAATGACTTTGAGGGGATCGACGTTTCCGGTAAATGGGTAATGATGATAAGAGGGGAACCGGATCCGAATAATCCTTACGGTTACGGCAGAGACCGCGACAAAGTGATAACGGCCAAAGACCATGGAGCCGCCGGGGTCATCCTGGTCTCAGGAAAACAATGGGATGATAAGGACAAACTGGTGAGCATTTATTACGACCGGGCCGGGGCAAGTGCCGGGATACCGGTCATACAGCTTAAAAGAGATATGGCTGACAGCCTTTTGCAATCCGGGAAAAGAACAATTGAAGATATTGAAAATCAAATTATATCAACAAAACAACCACTGTCTTTTGAAATACCTTACCATCTGAAAGCAGAAACCGACATCCTCCAGGTAAAGGTTAAAACAGCTAATGTGATGGGTATGGTAGAAGGGAGTGATCCCGTCCTGAAAAATGAATATATCGTCATTGGCGCTCATTACGACCACCTGGGTATGGGTGGTCCCGGCTCAGGTTCCAGGGTGCCTGATACAAGCGCTGTGCACAACGGGGCCGATGATAATGCCTCCGGTGTAGCAGGGGTCATTGAAATTGCCGAGGAACTGCAAATTAACCGCGCATCCCTGAAAAGAAGCGTTATCGCTGTTGCATTCAGCGCTGAGGAAATGGGACTCCTGGGCTCAAAATACTTTGTTCAGCATAGTCCTGTAGACAAAACTACCATAAAGGCTATGATCAATTTCGATATGATCGGAAGGCTTGATCCTGAAAAAAAGAGCGTGATGGTGGGTGGAACAGGGACATCAGCAGAAGCGGAAGAGATACTAAATAAGCTTCAAAACCGATATGGACTCGCCTTATCCTATTCTCCGGAAGGCTATGGCCCCTCCGATCATGCTGCATTTTATGCAGAGAATATCCCGGTATTTTTCATCAACACAGGCGTTCATTCCGATTACCATACCCCCCAGGATGATGTTGAATTCATAAACTTTGAAGGACAGGAGATGGTTTCCAAAATGGCTTACGACCTTATCATGGCAATTGATAACCGGCAGGAAGATCTGACTTTCCGGGAATCAGGCCCCAAAGAACGTACCAATAACTACATGAACCTGAAGGTCACTCTGGGCATCATGCCCGATTTCACATCATCTGCCAATGACGGGCTTGGCGTCGGAGGAGTAAAAAAAGACGGTCCGGCCGAAAAATGCGGATTGTTGAAGGGGGATATAATTACTGCCATAGACGGAAATCCGGTCGGAAATATCTATGATTACATGAACCGTTTGAAAAAGCTTGAACCCGGTCAGATTATCACTGTCGATGTTATGCGTAACGGAGAGAAGAAAGTGCTGATCGTGCAATTGTAGTCCTTAGCAAACATTCATTATATTTGTGCCTTTCATTAAAGGCAATGCTGGATTTTCTCACAAAAACATTCCTGCTGAAATTCCTCAAGTTCGGAGCAGTGGGATTTTCGGGACTCCTTGTGGATTATGGGTTTACCTACATTTTCAAGGAGATCTTTAAAGTACAGAAATACATTTCCAATTCTATCGGATTCACCCTGGCAGCCACTTCAAACTATGTATTTAACCGTATCTGGACTTTTAAAAGTACCAATCCGGATATTGCGCTCGAATACGGTGAATTTCTGGTCATTTCACTGATCGGACTGGGGATCAATAATCTGATTTTATATCTGATAGTTTCCAGGCTTAAATGGAATTTTTATCTCGCCAAGCTGGTTGCCATAGGAGTTGTAACGGTCTGGAATTTCCTTGCAAACTTCTTTATTACCTTTAATCAGGGCATATAAAAAATCCTGCCCGGTTTTAATTTTATACCAGACAGGATAAATCTTTATTTATACCAGAAGCTTACTCGGCAATAACCTCAAATTCAATCTCAACAGAGATTTCCTTGTGCAGGTTTATTTTGGCTTTATAGCTTCCGATTTCCTTGATGGATTCACCGTCAACCAGGATACGTTTGCGGTCAATATCATAGTTCTTTTCCTTGAGTGCATCGGCAATCTGAACATTATTTACCGAACCGAAAATTTTTCCGGATGTACCGGCCTTTGCACCAATGGTAAGTTTCACCTTTTTCAGGGCTTCGGCCATGATTTCCGCTTCCTTGCGGATCTTTTCATCTTTGAAGGCTTTTTGGCGTTTAACTTCGGCAACCACCTTGCGGCTCGATTCCGTAGCTAAAATGGCTAAACCTTTCGGAATGAGAAAATTCCTGGCGTACCCATCTTTTACCTTTACCACATCATCCTTATATCCCAGGGTGGGAATATCTTGTTTTAAAATGACTTCCATGATCGCTCCTCCTTATTTTAACATATCTGCAACATAAGGCATTAAGGCAAGATGCCTTGCCCTTTTAATTGCCTGGGCAACCTTTTTCTGATACTTGGTAGATGTGCCGGTTATCCTGCGGGGAAGTATCTTTCCCTGCTCATTCACAAATTTCAGGAGAAAATCCGCATCCTTATAATCGATATACCTAATACGGTTTTTCTTGAAACGGCAATATTTTTTCTTTTTGGTATCAACCGCTATCGGGGTCAAATACTTGATTTCTGAAGAATTGTCTGCCATAAATTGATAATTTAAATTTCTTAAGCTTCTGCTTCTTTCTTTTCTTTCGCCTTCTGGCGTTTTTTCTCGTTGTAGGCAACGGCGTGCTTATCCAGTTTAACCGTGAGAAAACGAAGGATACGCTCATCACGCCTGAAAGTAACTTCCAGCTTGTCGATGAGTTCACTTTCTGCTTGAAATTCAAAAAGATGGTAAAATCCTGTCGATTTCTTTTGGATAGGATACGCCAGCTTCTTCAGTCCCCATATTTCTTCATGGACGATCTCAGCCTTGTTATCCTTCAGAAAATTTCTGAACTTATCAACCGCTTCCCTCATCTGATCTTCAGACAAGACGGGAGTTACAATGAAAACGGTTTCATACTGATTTGACATAGATCTGTTTAAATATTGAATTATTAATTTTAAAAAACGGAGTGCAAAGGTATGGATTTTTTTTATTTATCCAAATGCCTTTGTATTGAATTTTAACCATTTTCCTTATAGTTCCACTCCAAGGAAGATTTTTATCAGATAACCGATACCAAAACTCAGAAGAGCCACTCCCAGACTGATGGCTGCCATTTCCAGAAATCGCTTTCTGAAAGATAATCCTTTTGCAACAGATATATAATAATTGAATGCCGCAATTATAAGTATTGCTCCTGTAACTGTCAATCCCAGAGAAAGCAGGTAATGCTCAAGCAATAAATAAGGCAGGATCAGGATAATCACCGTGAAGATGTAAGCCAGGCCAGTGTATAGTGCCGACCGTATAGGATTGTTTCCGCCCGGCTCATCTTTTTTCGAGAGGTATTCCGAAGATGCCATGGAAAGAGCAGCCGCAACACCCGTAATTAGTCCTGCTAATGCAATAAGACGTGTGTTTTGAAGAGCAAAGGACAATCCGGCAAGAGTTCCTGTTAATTCAACCAGGGCGTCATTCAGTCCCAGAACGATAGAATCTACATAATCAAGTTTTTCTTCATGGATCAATCGTATCAACTGATTTTCATGATCTGTCTCATCTTCAATGATGTTTTCCATCCCGGGTATCTTGTCGCGATATCGGCTATAATCATCCTGGGCTTGCCCTTCTCCTCTCTCCATCAGCTTTAACCCAAAGGTAAGTCCAAACAATCGGGTGATCCAGTAAAACCATGCGACTTTAACGAAATTTGGTTGCAAACTCCTACCACTGATTTGCTTGAAGAAATGGTAATGGGATTTTTCTTCTTCAGCAATTTTCTGCAGAATTTCAGCATTCTCCCTGTTCTTTATCCTCCGGGAAAGCCGCGAGTAAACGTAATACTCGGTAATCTCGTTTTTCTGTGACTTTAATACAAACGACAGAATATGGGCATCTGGCTTTGTCATATCTATTCTTGTTCCGCTATATCTTCCTTTTTCTTCTTTCGGGGTATTTTAATAACCAGATCGGCACGTTTGATCAGGTAGTATGAAATGCTAAGTGCAAGGATCATCCCGGAAAGGCTGATCAGCTCTGTGTAGGAGTACTTATTAAAATCCCAGATGATAACTTTCCTTGATAACGCTATAATGGCAACCAGCACAACCAGTTCAACATGTACAACATCTTCCATAAGATATGCTTTGATGGTTTCCAAAAGCTCCAGTCCCAATAGTATGATCAGGAAGAGGCTGAAAAGTTCCATCAAACTATCGGCATCAATGATCAGGATGGGATGCTCAATAATTTTCTGGATGATCACATAAATAATATCGATAAAAGCAAAGATCAGGATGGCAAAAAATATGATCATGATAACAGAGATCAGGATCCTTTCCGTTGATTTCAAAATTTTAATCAGAGGGTGAGCTTGTTTTGAATCCATAAAAAACAGTATTTAGTTTGAGATACTATTTTGTTTTATTTTGTTCCGTTTTCTTGGTTTTGCTCTTCCAGGTTAATATTGCCATACCAATAATCGCAGCGATCACCGAATCGACTATTATACCAACCTTGGCTATTTGCACATATTCATCCGAAACGAAAGCAAGATCGGAAATGAAGATCGACATGGTAAAACCGATTCCTGCAAGAAAGCCCACTCCATATATCTGTTTCCAGGTCACACCACTGGGAAGGGTTGCCCATTTGGCCTTTACGGCAAGCAGGCTGAACAGGGTTATCCCGATAAATTTCCCAAAAAGCAACCCGGCAATAATGCCGATAGAAATGGGATGAAACACAAGGCTCAAAATATTTCCTTCCACATGAATTCCTGCATTACTAATAGCGAACACAGGCAAAATGAAATAGGCAACAACAGGATGAAGGGCATGTTCCAGTTTTTGAAGGGGAGTATTTGAATCATCGCTAAGCTTGCAGATGTCGTTGATCAGATGTGATTGTTTTTCAGTGAGCAGAGTGGAGTCATTGGGTCTTTCCCTTTTAAATTTATCCAGAAGGCGTGATAAACCATCGATAAAATCATTTTCTCTGACTTTCGGCCTCACGGGTATAGTCATAGCAATGAGGACGCCGGCTATGGTAGCGTGCACTCCTGAATACAGGAAAGATGACCAAACACCCAACAGTCCTACAATTGCATAAAATGTTGTGCGTCTTACACCCATCCTGTTTGCAATAAACAAAACCGAAAGGAAGAAGCCCGCATAAACGAGTTCCATGATCTCTATGGTCTCGGTGTAGAAAATGGCGATGATCAGAATCGCACCCAGGTCGTCGGCAATAGCAAGTGCTGTAAGGAATATTTTCAGGTTTATATTAACCTTGTTACCGAGAAGCGACAATAAACCCAAAGCAAAGGCAATATCTGTAGCCATTGGGATGCCCCAGCCTTTTGCAAATTCAGGATCACCAGAGTTTACAAAGGTATATATCAATGCCGGGACCAGCATACCCCCGATGGCTGCAAAAATCGGAAGACTGGCTTTTTTCAGGGTTGACAACTCACCGGCCAGCACTTCTCTTTTAATCTCCAATCCGATAGCAAAGAAAAAAATAGCCATCAATCCGTCGTTGATCCAATGATGCAACGATGTTACCAGACTAAAATCCCCGAAAACGAAACCGGCTTTCAGTTCATGCCAAAGATAGTGGTACTCTTCATAGTATGCTGAATTCGCCCAGATCAGAGCAGCAATGGTCACTGCAATCAAAAGTATCCCGGCAAGCGATTCTTCCCTAACGAAGTTAGTGATATTGAAATTCGTGGTTGAACTGTTTCTCTCTGCCATGACAATATTCGTTATTTATTGCTAAGCATTGCTTTACAGATAAAACCGGCTGCATGGCCATCACCGAAGACCCGGGGGTATTCAATATTATTTTTTGCAGTCAGAGTTTTATATGCCTCCAGGATCCTTTCCTCCGAAGCATCGGTGACGATGCCGGCTCCCGCTTCTACAATTTCTTTCCATTCTGTTTCAGATCGAAGAATTATACAAGGCTTTTCAAAGAAATAGGCCTCCTTCTGAACTCCTCCTGAATCAGTCATGATAAGTTCCGCATTTTTTTCAAGCAGGATAATATCCAGGAAAGAAACCGGATCAGTAATTAAAATCTTTTCGTGGTTCAGAAATTTGTTATAAGGTTCCTGTCCGGACCTTTCCTTCAATATCTTAGCTGTCCGCGGATGCAGAGGCAACACGATCCTGCCGCTAAAAATCTCAGCAACAGCTATGATTCCCCGGATGATCGCTTCCAGGCGGCCGGGCTCATCAGTGTTATTGTCGCGGTGTATAGTACTCAGGATAAAAGAATCTCCTTTGAGCCCCATTTGATCCAGTATTTGTGATTTGCGGCCGGCAAGATCAGCAAAATAAAGACTGTTATCAAACATGATATCCCCGCAGTGGTATATTCCTGGATTATCAATGTTATATGGAGGTTTGGCCGTTGGATTAAACCCTTCCCTGACAAGATTATGGAAACCCGTCATGGTCGGAGAAAAAAGCAATGTGGAGGCATGATCGCAAACGATACGGTTGATCTCTTCCGGCATGTTTTTGTTAAACGACCGTAAACCGGCCTCAATATGCACAACCGGTATGTGAAGCTTGCTGCCTGCGACAGCACCGGCAAGAGTTGAATTTGTATCTCCGAAGAGCACAAGATAATCAGGATTCTCTTTAAGTAAAACTTCTTCGATGCCCATAATCATGCGGCCCGTCTGCACCCCATGCGTACCGGAACCTACCTCAAGGTTATAATCGGGCCTGGGAATTTCCATCTCATCAATAAAGACCTGCGACATGTTTCGGTCGTAATGCTGACCGGTATGCAGGATAATTTCCCTGATACTCCCAGAGTATTCATTGCGGATAGCCCGGCTCAAAGCAGCGGCTTTGATGATCTGAGGCCGGGCACCGATGATGGTCAATATCTTCAACATTGATAAATTTAAATTTCAAAATTAAGAATTCTCACAACATGTTTTCATCCGCAAAACTATAATACTCCCTTTCCCCGATAATCACATGATCCAGGATGGTGATATCCATAATATTCCCGGTGGTGACGATCTTTTTTGTCAGGTTAATATCCGATTCGCTGGGTTTTACATTCCCGGAGGGATGATTATGACAAAGGATGACCGAAGAAGCCTGATGCTCGATAGCTATCTTGAATATTTTTCTGGGATCGGCAACAGTTCCTGATAATCCCCCCTCACTCAGGCGGACCTTGTTCAGAATTTTATTGGCCCGGTTTAAAAGCAATATCCAAAACTCTTCATAAAGACATTCACTCAGTTCCCCGCTCAAAATATCGAAAACATCTTTGCTGCAATGAATAGCTTTACGCTGTATAGGTTCCCAGGAATTCTTGCGGTTTGCCAGTTCCAGTGCTGCCATAATGGATACAGCCCTGGCTTTACCAATCCCGCTGAATTCTGTAAGTTCCCTCAGGCTTAATTTGGATATCTCAAACAAGTTACCCTGATGGGCGTTAAGAAGCTTCTTTGAGATATCTACCGCTGTTTCCTTACGGGTGCCGGAACCCAGGATAATGGCAAGCAATTCCGCGTTGCTTAAATGTTTCCTCCCTTTAAGAAGCAGCTTCTCCCTGGGCCTGTCTTCTTCCGCCCATTGTTTGATACTTAATATGGGTTCGTATTTCTTCATGGATAAACCTTTATCCATTAGTTCCCGGAAATAAAAAAAGTCTCACCTTCCGGTAAGACTTTTTTTATTATTCCTGTGAAATATTTTTACATAGTCTGTATCTGCCTGGCAAGCTTGGATTTAAGATTAGAAGCCTTATTCTTGTGAATAATCCTGTTCTTGGCCAGCTTATCGATCATGGATACCAGTTTAGGAAAACTTTGAAGGGCTTCATCCTTGCTGGTTAAACTTCTGAATTTCCTGACTGCATTCCTCATGGTTTTGGAATGATAACGGTTCCTGATCTTTCTGGTTTCGATTTGCCTGATGCGTTTGATCGCAGATTTATGATTTGCCATGTATCTTAAGTTTAATCCTGTCTCAAATTCATTTTGAGGGGGCAAAGGTACAGATTATTTTTAAATCATGAAATCTTTTATCTGAATTTTATTTTTAACAAGCAAAACTTACTGATTTTACCGGATCATGAGCTTCAGGGTAGACCTAACACCGGATCCGTTGATCTGCATCACATACATCCCCTTTTCAAGTGTTCCTCTTTCCAGGGTGAATGAGTTCTGTCCTTCACGGAACATCCGGTTGGCAGATAAGACTTCCCTTCCGGTCATGTCGAAGACTGTGATTTCTGCTTCCGTTGGAGATTCCAGATTTAACTGCACCAAGGTATGATTGGTGAAAGGATTAGGATAGGCTGTAACGGCATTCCCTAAATTCAGCTCATCAACACCAAAAACTCCTTTATAAACAAAAGCCACGCTGCCCACACCAAGTTCATATTCTTCCATATGTGAACCGTTCCCGACAACAGAAAATACAACATTTGCAATATCATCTGCAGAAAACTCAGGATAGGCAACACTGATAAACGATGAGAACGGCAAGGTATAAATGGTCTGCTCTTCGGTCAGGTTCACTATGGCTCTGAACTGGTCAGTCCAGTTATCAATGCTATTCTTCACAATAGTTACCACCAGTTGATGGCTGCCATAAGCTTCAAATTCAAGTGCGTTATAACCGGATGCATCCAGAAGCTCATTCGCCGGCAAAACGGCTTTGTATATCGAAATATAGTCCTTTACCATACCCTCCATCTTTACACTTCGTTCGAGGGGAAAAATAGTAGCCGACACCGGCATTACAGGATACTCCGGAAAAACTTCATAATAAGCTGTTGTAGCGCCGCCTTCTTCATAATCAATACCCCAGGGACCATCAGAAAAATAAATAACATCTGACTGAGAGTTTCCGTAGTTGACAACAGATAGACCGATATCAAATATCCCTCCTGTTGGCAGGCTGATCTTTTCACGAGGTTGTCCGGTAAGCGTAACATTATATACTATATTTTCCCTTTGCATGGTTTCGGAAGCAGTATAGCTGCCAAAAAGCTCCAACTCTCCGGAATGGTTGTTATTCTGAATATCCAGGATCAACTCCCCTCCCTGATATTTGCCGCTTCTGACAAAAACCTGTGGAATTGGAGGTTTGGTGAGGTTTTTATAGGAAACATTCCCATTATTGTTCAGCAGTTCAAGGGTTTCCGTCATAAGGTATCTTACAATGGATTTATTGGCTGCCCAAAACTGGAAATTGTAATTGTTGGCATGATTCTCAAAATCCTCAACACTCCAGTGATTGTCAATTAAATATTCACCTTCACCAACATAAGCGGTAAATCCGGAAACATATTCCATTGTTCCGTCACGCTGCATCATTCTGGCAACAATGAACCAGTGATTCATCACCATAATGTGATCGATATCCAATAACTCTGCTCCGGTCATTCTATCGCAGATAAACTTGGTATGCTCATATACCTTGTTTTCGGTACGGGTTGCCAGGATAGCTGATATTCTTTGGTTTTCAGGAGTAAAGTAATCAGCAGAAAATACTTCCACGGCATTGGTGATGTTTAATAAATCGTAAGGAGTTGAAACGTAAGCCTGGGCACTAAGTACAGTAGAATCGGGGATAAAACTAATCAGATCCGACATTTCTGCATCACGATTCAGAATTTTCTGCATCCTTTCCTCGGCCAGTAAAGGAAGGGTTTTCATATCATCGTAATCATATGGGCTGCGGTTCTTCATTCGTTCGAAGTTCCGTTTGGCAATCTTATGAGCCAGAGTGCCATTGCTTTCAACACCACCGTTATTACCAGAAGTTACTCCTCCCGGAGGTCCATCAAAGTAATTATAATTACCTGAATCTATGGCGCTGAAATTACTGGCTGTGACATAAAAGACCGCATCGTTGAAGTCGTTGTCGCAACCACCATAAGGTGATGTAAGACTGTCGCGGCGTATGTCTTCCATACCTACAACAAGTAACTCATTAATAGTATCTTCCAGAATGACGGTATGTTTACGGATACTGGTATCCGGTTCAGGATTCCAGTTTTGATTGGAATATAAAGTCCAACGCCCGGGTGTTACATTTCCCCCCACGAAACCATCGGCCAGCATCACCCAGCCTATCCCTGTGTTTGGCATAAACTCCCCAAGATAAATCTTATCCCCGGGAAGCAAACCACCGCCTTTGTTCACCTGTGAATGGTTCGGAAAAAAGATAGTAATGGTTGAATCAGGAATACTACGTGATGGATTATTGAGGTCATAGGTGTAATACCCCATGACATTCAGGAATTTTGCTCCGTCATGAGCATATGAAATCCATATTTCCGTAGTATCCGTGACAAACACATCCATATCAAATCCTGCAGCTATGTATTGAGGATTAAAAATGGGAACCGATTTTCCCTCCGGTAGAGAAATCCATATAGCCTGAAGGAAGGGATAACTTACGCTGTCTCCTTCAGGAAGCAGATAATCAGGAACACCCAGATTATCCCAGCTTCCCATGTAATTATAGTTTTGCGCATTTATCCTGGAGAAAAAACTTCCTGTAAGAATAAAAAATACAAACAGGAATGCAATGAGTTGGCTTTTTGTCGACATAGCAAAATAAGATTAGATTTAGTATAAGATTCCGCACCTCTTATATCAAAATTAATGCAAAAAGTTACTATGGAATTGAAATTTCGATGAATGGCATGAAAATGCCGTTGACCTGCACAAATATACGAAATTCACGTCTGCTATTCAAGCATACGCAATTTTTGGAATAAAACCGACCGGTTTGAGCGGCTGACAGGTATTAACTCATCCCCTATCACCAGTGTGTTATCTTCAATCTCATCAATATGATGGATGTTTACAATATATGAGCGGTGAACTTTAACAAAATCCTTATTGTTCAATTGTTTTTCAATACTTCTTAGTGACGAATGGTGAATATGCTTCCCGTTCTTCGTGTGGAAGGCAATATAATCACCGATTGATTCTATAAACCGGATATCGCTGAACCTAAGCCTTATGAACCTGCCACCGGAACGGATAAAAATATGATCAACATCCTTTTCCTGATGCTTTGTAAGTTGTTGTTTAACCTTCTCCACTGCTTTAACCAGGCGAGTCAGGTTTACAGGTTTAACAAGGTAGTCGGTAACATTATGTTCAAACGCCTGAATGGCATATTGTCCTTTACCGGTAATAAAAATAACAGGGGGTAAATCTTGCCTTACGGAAAGCATATCAAGACCTGTCATTTCCGGCATTTCAATATCCAGGAAGATCAGGTCAACCAGGTTTTCATCAAGATATCTCAAAGCATCCATTGCACAGGAAAACAAACCTTTAACATCCAGATCTTCAATCTGAGCGCATAGTTTCTCCAACATTTTGCGCGACAATTCGTCATCGTCAACAATGATGCATTTTAGGATCATGATCATGTACCTTGTTATCACAAATATAAGGATTATATTCAAGTTTTCTTTACAGAGCTTTTTATAGTTACCTTTAGACAAATAAAACAGGATATGCAGTTTTACAACAGTCACATTCATATTTTTACCGAGCAGGATATCCCCAACCGGTTTCTTCCATTAGCTTTAGTCAAGGTATTGCGTACCAGAGTCGGGTTCCATTTTGTCAGCCGGTCTCTTATGCGGCTAAACCCATTTACTGATAAGGACATGTTCGACCGGTATGTTAAGTTTGTTCAAATCGGAAAGCTTGGTTCACAACGTAAAATATTTGAAGAATGCAGAAAATACTATCCTGAAGGGACACGCTTCATTGTGCTGACAATGGATATGGCTTTTATGGGAGCAGGTCCGGTGCCCAGACCCTATGAAGATCAGCTGAAGGATATTTATGAACTATGCAAAGATTACCCTGAAATCATTCCCTTTCTGCATATTGATCCCAGGCGGGAAAATCATTATGACATCCTTCGTCAAAGCGTTGAAGAATATGGTTTCCAGGGAATAAAATTATATCCTCCCCTTGGATATTTCCCAACCGATGAGAGATTATTCCCTGTTTATGAATACTGCACTGCCGGAAAGCTTCCCGTTATTGCCCATTGCAGTCCTTATAATCCGGTTAGGTTCAAAGGAAGTTATAACGAGCTAATGAAGCTATTGTCGTTTTCCCCTATACCTATAGAAACAAAAGGAAAAAGACGGAAAGAACTTTGTTCACTTTTTACGCATCCCCTGAACTATCTGTCACTTATAGCAAAATTCCCGGACCTCCGTATCTGTTTTGCACATTTTGGATCGGAATATTACTGGGAGCGTTATATGAGCCATCCTGAGGAAGAAGGCAACTGGTTCAATATCATTCGCAGCCTTATGGAAGAATACGACAATTTTTACGCAGATATATCCTTTACACTAAATAACCCTTCATTCTTTCCGCTTCTGAAAATTATGCTGGCAAATGAAAAGTTGCGAAAGAAAATTCTCTTCGGTTCTGATTATTATATGGTTGAAACCGTTGCCGATGAAAGACGTTTTGGGATCGAACTGCGTGCTTATATCGGCGAAGAATACTTCCATACCATTGCGAATGATAATGTAGAAAGATTTTTAAACATCCTTACCACATAACTTTTCATTTCTCCGTGGCTCTCTTCACAGTTTTTTACATAATATGCACCCTGCAAGCCTTGTACAATTTCCGGATTTGCACTACCTTTCGATGTTTTTTCTGCAAATGAATATTTTGTCTCCAGTGAAAAGTTGGCTACTATCGATCTTCATTGTATTCATTGTCTGTACTGTCAGCCGGGCCGGCAACGCAGAACAGATAATCATCCTGGAACAAAAACTTACCGGGATGCCTGATGACACCCTCAGGGTCAACCTTCTGCTGAAAATCGGGAAATACTATTGCAGCCGGGAAAACGACAAGGCATTGCTTTATCTGCAACAATCCCTCACTCTGGCTACAGAGCTTGGATATGCCGGTGGTATAGCGAAAAGTTTCCTTTGGCAAGGAAGAGTTTATTATTACAAAGATGAATACCAACTCTCCGAAACCTATCTGTCAAAAGCCAAAGATCTGCTCATAAAAGAAGGAGACAGCGCAAATCTGGCCTTTTATTACTTCGCTACCGGGTCACTACATGATCTTAACGGCAATTACATTGTAGCCATCGATGAATACCAGGATGCAGTCAGGCTTGCAGGAAACAGTGGGGATGAAAGCCTTAAATCTGCAGCACTTGCCAGCCTTGGAGCCATTTACAACCGTCTGGAGGAACCCGGCAATGCGCTGCTTTATCTTCATGAAGCCTTGCAAATAAGGGAAAAAACAGGCGACCCTCTTGGCGTGGCAACTATCCTTACCTGCATAGGAGCATCTTATGAAGAAAAACAAATGCTGGACTCAGCGCTACATTATTACCTAAAGGGATATGAAATAAGAATTGCGTCGGAAGATATCCGGCCGGTAGCAAGTTCTGTATACAGCCTGGGGACCATCTATAACAAAATGAACCGGTTCGAAGATGCCATCCTGGCTTTTGAAAAAGCCATCGTATACTATAATGAGTTGGATGAACAGACCGGCTGGTGTAATGCAACCTTGCAGCTGGCACGCTCACTGAACAGTACCGGTCAGAACGCACAGGCAACAGAAAAAGCCATGGAAGCCCTTGCGGTCGCGGAAAAACTAAAAAACAATTCCCTGATCAGTGAAGCCTATGAGACCCTTTCAAGCCTGGCAGCCTCTGCAGGAGAATTCGAAGAAGCGTACCGGTATAATGTTTTACACAAAAAAGTTAGTGATATCCTGTACAGCCAAAAAAAAGAAAATGCGATTAAAGAGATTGAAGCTCGTTTTAGGCTACAGAGCATGCGGGGTGAAATGGAAAACCTTCGATTGACAAGTACAGCCCAACGAAGGAATATCTTATTACTCACAATCTCCATCGTTACGTTAATCACATTGCTGATACTGATCTTCCTGTTATACCGCTTAAAATCTCAAGCCCATAATCGTCAAAAAAGACTTTTTGAACAGGATATCATCATACGTCAACAAAGCGAAGCACTAAAGGAAAAAGAAAAGATCATCCTGCAGGAACAACTGGAAACCCAGAACCGGGAACTTGCCGCAAAAGCCCTGGAAATACTCAGGATCAATGAAACACTGGGTCACATCATCACCCGTCTTGAGGAACTAAGCCGGATCCAACCAGGAAATCCTATGGTTGAAAAGGAAATCAACCACATTGTCAGGGAAATAGAATTACACACCCAACATAATTCATGGCAGGAGTTTGATACCATCTTCAAGAACATACATAATAAATTCTACGAAAAATTACTTGAGAAATGCCCAGACCTTACCGCATCGGAAATAAAAATTGCGGCCTTGCTTAAACTAAATCTGAGTACTAAGGAAATAGCCTCCATTACCATGAAATCGGAGGAAGGCATCAAATCAACCCGATACCGTCTGCGTAAGAAACTGAATATCTCATCCGACGAAAATCTTATTCCATTCCTGATGCAACTCTAAGGCACAATTTATTCTATAACAGCGACTTACCAAACCTGCCACTTTTTGAATCTGTTCATACCACTTTCTTAATCGCGTAAAAATTGGAGATTGCCCCTGTCAGGGTATATTTTCGTCACGGATTCCTTATTACGAAACGGATACACCTGGGTTATGAAACAAAAAAGAAGCAAAACAAGCAGAGCTAACGGGAAAACTGAACCAGGAGATCCGGAAAAACGGGAAATGATGGAAAAGGAGCTTGAAACAATACGCCTGAAACTGGAAAGCCAGAGCATGGCCATAAAAAAAATACTGAAACATTTGATCCCAAAAAATAACAGTTAACCCAATTTATTAATCAAATCCTGATTGTATGAAAACTAAAATTTTACTTTTTTTAATGTTGGCTGGAGTAACTTTAACAGCCGTATCACAAATTCCGAGTCCCGGTTTTGAGGATTGGAACGACCTAAGTGGAATCCTGAAACCCGACGGATGGCAGACCGGTGCCATGGAAGAGTGTTTAAATGTGATCCCCAGTGATGATGCCTATGAAGGAAATCTTTCAGCAGAACTTCTTGTATTGTATGATCCGGTCATGACTTCCAATATGAGCGGATACATGTTTGCCGATGGGAATTTTCCTGTAAGCGAAAGATATACGGCCCTGAATGGGTATATAAAGGGAAACATTATCGGCAACGATACTTTTTCGGTAAATGTCAGTATGTGGAAAAATGGAGATATGATAGGTTTCGGGCGATTTAAGACCCTCGAAAGTCATGATAACTGGACAGCTTTCAGTGTTAACATCACCTACGACTCAGGAGAAACACCCGATGAAGGCTTTATAGCCATGCAACTGGGATCAATTTTCGGTGGGAATACAGGTTCTTTTTACCGTGTCGACAAACTGGAGTTATCCATGACGCCTTCAGGAATAAATGATGAATCAACAGTAAACTTCAAATTTTTTCCTAATCCGGCAAACAAGAGACTGCATTTAACATTCACTGCCACATCCGGCGTCACTTTGGTTAGAATCATCGACCTGACAGGTAAAACAGTGATGGAGTATAAAACCTCTATGCAACAGGAAGTCATCCTACCGACCGAAAATCTTTCTGAAGGCTTATATTTCCTGCAAACATTTGAAGAAAACAGAGTTACATCTTCTAAAAAGTTGATCATTAAACATTAAGTTCATCATAAAACATTAAAACCAAATTCACTATACAAACACCAATTATGAATAGAAAAGACAGAAATCTGCGGTCAAAACGGTTTTGGATGCTGGCATGTCTGCTCACAATATTTACTGTAATATCCTGTGCAGGCCGGGTAGCAGAGAAAGACCAAAGCGAATCAACTGCAAAATCAGGAACTTGTTGGGAAGGTGATTGGCTGATCGGGACCTGGGAAGGGATAACACCAGCCTCTGTTGAACCCTTTTCAGGAACGAAGATTCGTATTGTATTCTCCGGAGCGGAACTGAAAGTAGACAATGAGATTTCGGGTAATCCCCGGAAGATTTGGGCATACGACGGAGTCTTCACCTGGGATGCAGGTGGTCACGATGAATTCAGCATCAGATTTTCATCTGCGAACTGGTCTGAACCCATTGAAGAAAACACGGTTATTTATGAATGTATCCAGATGAAAGCGGCTAATTTCGGAATGGCACATATTTCATTGAGGATCAGCGATGAAGACAGCAATGGGAACCTTCATGATTTTGATCTCGACTGGGGCCCGAACAATAACATGAGCACAACACCCGTCAAAAGTCTTAATTTTTATGGAGACATTGAGATAGATTTCAGCGGAGACCTTCAGCGTGCCGATTACTGGCAGAGCGAAACACCACCATTGAAGATGGAGAAAAAGTAAGTTACGGTGATATAAAAAACCGGATATAGCCTTTTAGACTATCATCCGGTTTTTTTTATTTGTTTTACTTCGAGAACTGCATTTTATATGCGATGGATCATTGTCTTGTATCCTGCCACCTGCAACCTTCTGTTCATCTCTCCCTATATTCATAAAATTTATTTATATTTTTTATTTACGATAATTATTTATTATTTTTGTTTAAAATTCATTTTATGAAAGGAAACATCGTACTTACAACTTCATTGCCGGCAGGATTGGTCAGTATGATCCATGAATATTCAAAGAAATTCGGAGTACCCAGGAACAGGATCCTGGAAGAAGCTCTAAAGTCATATTTTGAAAGACTGAAAAAGGCTGAATACAAACATTCATTTCTCAGGGCATCCAGGGATGAAGAAATGCTGACCATGGCAGAGGAAGGTTTATCGGATTATCTTAAAATCCTGGACGAATGAAGCAAAGGGATATTTACCTGACAGATTTGAATCCTGTAAAGGGGAGTGAGCAAAAAGGAATACGTCCTGTAGTTATTATTAGTGGTAATACCATGAATGATAACCTTCACATTTGCATAGTATGCCCTTTGACCACCAAAATAAAGAATTATGCAGGATGTATCGTCCTTAACAAAAACAATATCAATAACCTTGAACAGGATTCGGAAGTCATAACCTTCCAGGTTAGGGCAATTTCAAAAGACAGGATGTTAAAAAAGATTGGCGAAATAAGCACAGAGCAACTGAGTGTGATTAAAAACGGATTGATGGAGATAATGACTTATTGATATTAAATCGTGTGAAATATCGATTTTTATTGATGAATTGTAGTAAAAGACATTGATAAACATATAATTGGTGGTTGAAAATTGCAGACATTCAATGGTCAAATGTCAATTTAAAATAAAATGAGTATCGGGAATGATTAATATCAAGTTACCTGCTCTATGGTTGCAGGATGCAGGTTGCAGGTAGTGTGGTTGATGAGTGATGAGTATTGAGTTGTCGCTTGCAACCTGTCGCCTGTAACGTTGTGTGAATGTTTTCCGATACTTATATAAAATAAAAACCCCCCAGCACAAAGCACTGGGGGGTTTTAGTAGCCCGTAGGGGATTCGAACCCCTGTTACCAGGATGAAAACCTGGCGTCCTGACCTGGCTAGACGAACGGGCCGGCATTTTGGGAGTGCAAAAATAATACAATTTTTGAATCCACAAAAATGTTTATTAAAAATTATCACTATCGGGGAGGATTAACAGCAAGTTGCAGGTTACAGGCTGCTGGTTACAGGCTGCAGGTTACAGGCTGCAGGTTACAGGTTACAGGCTGTAACCTGATATTAATCATTTCTGATACTACTGATAAAAATCAAAGTTCTTCCTGGTCGGCCTGGAATTTAAAGCCAAGGCGTTTACCGGTTTTGATGGTCATGGTATCGAGGGTCGAAATGATCTCCATAACGGAGATCTCTTTAACCTGGTCATAAGGGGGTACCAGCAGGTCGAAATCAACAGTATAACGGATAGCAGACTCCACGATCACTCTGGCTTTTTCGTGATCAAAAACCATTTCGGTGAAATTATTGGGGAGCAGCCGCAGTTCCCGTTTTCCATCAAGGTAAAAATGACTATCCTTATTAATAAAAACCCTCCCGATGAGGTAACCAATATCGTTCACCCTCCTGTAATGAATGGAATCACTAAGAAAATTATAGATACTGATCATCCCGCAAAAGGAACGCGTGGGATCTTCTTTTACATAAGAAGTATTGTGGATAAAGTGATCGCGAGGGAACTGGAACACATTGGTATGCATCATGAAAATCAGCACATCACCGGCAAAACGGAGTTCGGTTTCAAACTCACTCTTATCTTTAAACTCAAAAGGTATGGGAGTTTCACAGGAAATATCACCGTTTTCATAATCTTTCTTCATTTCCAGGAAAGTCTTTTTAAAAAGGTTCTGTGCCGCACACGTATTGTTATATACTTTCTGTTTCAGACAGCCCTTCTCCACCATGTGGTTTAATAATTCATGATTACCGGATGCGGGTTTCATAGGCAATGTTATTAAGCTCTATTCAAAGGTAAAAGAAATCTGAAATATCTGCGACCGCATACTTTTTATTCCTTCGGTATAAATGTTATCTTCCCGTTTGAGGATATCCGTCAATCCATAAGCCATTTTGATCTCTGTGCCGAACTTGAACCAGCCGTTATAAAAATCGAAACCTACACCGGCCTCCAGCAGGAAATCGTTTCTGTTTAATTTAACCAGTGTATTGTTCTTTTCTTCATCCTTATCGGCCTTGGTGGTCGCCAGGTCAATCACGTATTTACCTCCGGCAATTACATAAGCTCTCACATTATTCAGCCGTTTCGACTTATATTTAATATGCAGGGGAAATTCAACGTACGTTGAAGTAATATTTTTTTCAAATTCCACGGTACTTACCGCATCATCCTTATAGCGCAGGAAAGTATAGTTGAGCCTGCGTTCACCGAAAGCCAGTGAAGGAACAAACCGCAGATCGAAATACTTTCCTAGCCTCAGATTTGACACGATACCGATTGTGAAGCCAAGGGTTGGCTTGGATGTGACCGACATAATCCGCACAGAATCGGCAAAAAAATCGGGAGACATGGCCGAATCGAATGTTATCAGGGAGGCATTATCCTTTAACTGCAATGCAAAATTCATCTGATTCACTGCCAGAACAAACCCAAAATGATACGGTGAGTAATCATATGCCGGGAGGTTCATAGGTTGACGCTGTCCTTTAACATGATTAATCCCGGACAGGGCTAAAACAAACAGCAATACTATGGGGATCCTGAAATTCTTCAAATTTTTCCGATTCATTAATCTCACTAACGGCAAGCGTGTTAAAATATTTCCATGCCTTAAAAAATCCGGTGCAAACTTACGAAAATTACTTTGCTTTCTAAAGACATTCGCAGAATGCAAAATCTGAGATCACATTCAGGAAGAAAAGAGAATGAAGGAAATTTGGGGGGCTGGGAGGTGGGAGCTGGGAACTGGGAGCTGGGAGCTGGGAGCTGGGAGCTGGGAACTGGGAGCTGGGAGCTGGGAGCATGCTACAGGCGGCAGGGTACAGGCGGCAGGGTACAGGTTACAGGCTACAAGCTGCAACCTGTAGCTTGCAGCTTGTAACTTGCCGCTTGTAACTTGTAACTTGTAACTTGTAGCTTGTAACTTGCCGCTTGCAGCTTGCAGCTTGCCGCCTGTTGCTTGCCGCCTGTTGCTTGCCGCCTGTTGCTTGCCGCTTGTCCCCTGAGTCTTGTTTTAAAAATCCCCCAATAAACACCCAATTCTTTTGTATTTATTCCTGAACAATGCCTTATTCTCATTGTTAAGATAGTAGAAGGTTACACTGATTTACGCCAGATACAGTAAAGGATACAAGCTTTTACAACGGTCGTTTTAAGGATAAAAATATTCTTTCATCAAGTGCAACGAAGAGAAATACATGCTTGTCTAAATACTATAAATAAACTACTATGAGCGAACTGGACTTCAACAGAAACCCCGGAGATTTTTCCGCCATCCTGGAAGATGGTTTAATACATCCCTTTGAGGAACATCAGAGGATTATCAACAATTATCTTGAAAACAGCCTCCCGGAAGATAAAAAGGATATGAATCGTGAAGCCTGGTCTGACAAAGTAATGCGCTGGTTCGGAGTTAGTTTAACGAGGAATTGAATATCCCGTTACAGGTTATTTAATCTTACCAGTTCAGCCATCAACTTTTCCCTTTTTACAGGAACGACTCCAATTTCTTCACAAACAATGCCGCCTGCCAGGTTTGAAATGGCAGCTATCTCATAAGGCATACAACGGCTGGCAAGGCAAAGGGCAGCTACACTGATGACGGTATCCCCTGCCCCGCTGACATCAGCAATAGAACGGCGATGAGCCGGGATACTGTGAATATATCTTTGGTTCCCCTCCCTCGATGAAATATAGATGCCATCCTCCGACATTGTTATCAGTGCATGTTGAATCTGTTGTTTTTCCTGGAGTTTCTGGACAACCTGGTTAAGTTCTTTGATATCGCGGTGATTGAAATCATATTTCAATCCCTCCTTTAGCTCTTTCAGGTTTGGTTTGAACAGGGTTATTCCTTTGTAAGCACTGAAATTTTGGATTTTTGGGTCCACCGCAACTGGAATGTTACTTTCTGTGGCCATTTCAATCACTTTGCGGATAACTTTCTGTGTGAGGATCCCTTTATTATAATCCTGAAATATAAGAACATCAATCTTATGTTGCTTTAGAATATCCTTGATCACCGTAACAATGCTTGTGGTATCAGCTGCATTAAGTTCTGTTGTACTTTCCTCATCCACACGGAGCATCTGTGAATTATTACCGATGATGCGAAACTTTGTTGTTGTTACACGACCGGAACTCTTTATGATACCGGTAGTATCCATTCCTTCTTTCTCCAAAAGCTTAATGAAAAGATCACCCTTAATATCATTACCAATTACAGAGCAAAGAATAGGAACCGCGCCGAGCGATTTAACGTTCAATGCAACATTGGCAGCCCCTCCCAATCTTTCCTCCCTTTTATGCACAGCAACGATAGGTACGGGTGCTTCCGGTGAGATTCTTTCCACTTTGCCCCATAAATAAGCATCAATCATAACATCGCCCAGGATCAAAACTTTTAGCTTGCTGAAATCTTCCAGGAGGTCTGTATATTTTGATTTTGCTGCCATAACATTTCGGTTTTTCTACACAAAGTTAATTCAGTTTTTGAATAGCTTCTGAGATCCGGCGGACAGCCTCCCTGAGTAATTCTTTGGAAGTAGCATAACTTAGGCGCAAGCAATTCGGGTTGCCGAATGCATCTCCGGGAACAAGCGCTACACATGCTTTTTCAAGCAGATACATGGAAAGGTCTGATGCATTGGTGATCACCTTTCCATCAATGCGTTTCCCAAAATGCTCTTTAACATTGATAAAGACATAGAAAGCCCCTTGTGGCTTATTGGTCTTGAATCCAGGTATTTCAGCCAGTAAATCAAGAACATAATCCCGGCGTTCCCTGAATGTTTTTACCATATAATCAATCTCAGGTGTATTTTTCGGATCTGCCTGTAAGGCTGCAATAGCAGCATATTGTGCAATAGTGCTGACCCCGGAAGTAAATTGACCCTGAAGTTTATCGCAAGCTTTGGCAATGACATCCGGTGCGGCCATGTAGCCAATACGCCAGCCGGTCATCGCAAAGCCTTTGGATACTCCATTGATCAGAATAACCTGATCCTTCAGGCAAGTGAACTGAGCAATGGACTCATGCCTCCCCTCAAAATTGATCAGCTCGTAAATCTCATCAGAAATGATAAAGATATTTTTATAGTTTGTAAGTACTTCTGCAAGACCTTTCAATTCATTCCGGGTGTAAACCGATCCGCTCGGGTTGCAAGGACTGGAGTAAATGATGGCTTTTGTTTTTGAAGTAATGCTGGCTTCAAGCTGAGCAGGGGTAATCTTGAAGTCGTTATCAATAGAAGTCTCAATAAATACAGGAGTTCCCTGGGCCAGCTTGATAATCTCCTTATACGAAACCCAGTAAGGAGCAGGTACTAATACCTCATCGCCCGGCCCGATAATACTAAGCATGGCATTGGCAATGGAATGTTTGGCACCGGCGGAGATAATGATCTGCTCCGGGCGATAATCAAGGTTATTGTCGCGTTTCAGTTTATCCGATACAGCTTGCCTTAAAACCTGTATACCGGCAACAGGCGGATAATGCGTACGGTTTTCCGCTATAGCTTTCATCGCGGCTTCCTTGATAAAGTCCGGCGTATTAAAATCCGGCTCTCCGATACTCAGATTGATCACATCAAATCCCTGGCATTGCAGCTCCCTGCTCTTGCGTGTCATCGCCAGAGTTTCCGATTCCGACATGTTCCTCAAGCGTTCGGTTAATACTTCCATTGTCATAGTTTTCATTTGTTAAAAGAAAAACAAAAGTAGGAAATTTTAGAAATCCAATATGGCCCTGTTTTATTTGTGTTTACTTTTACGAAATAAAACTGAAAACTATGCAAGAATTTCTCGACATACTGAAATACATCCTGCCATCACTGGTAGTCCTCCTCCTGGCTTACCTGCTTATCAAAGCCTTTCTCAACCAGGAATTGAAGCGGAGGGTCATGGACGCAAAAAAATCAAGCCGCGAAATCCTCATCCCCATCCAGTTACAGGCATACGAAAGACTTATCCTTTTCCTGGAAAGAATACAACCCACGGGATTGATTTTACGGATCAACCAGCCCGATATGAAAGCGGGAGAGATGAGAAGCAAGCTGATGAGCACTATCAGGGAAGAATTTGATCATAACCTTTCTCAACAGGTATACATTTCATCTCCGGGATGGGACCTTGTGAAGAATGCAAGGGAAAGTGTGATCCAGGTAATAAACGCTACAGCGGGACAAGTGGATAACCAGGCCCCCGGACATGAGTTTGCCGCCAGGGTAATTGAAAACTGGGCAGGTAAAGACCATAACACCGTTAATCACGCCATCGAATTCCTGAAAGAAGAAAGCCGGCAAAAATTCCAATAAAAAACCCTTCCCCGAATGAGGAAGGGTTGCCCGGGTTACACCAGGACTGTTGACTTATTAATTAACAACCTTGATCTTTTCAGTGATCTGAGTTTTTCCAGCACTAATTCTTAATAAGTACATACCTCCTGTAAGTCCGGATATATTTATAGTTTGATTGTAGACACCGCTTGACTGAAATCCGAATCCCTGTTCCAGTATTTTGCTGCCAAGCAGGTTGTATATTTCCAGACGAACTTCATTCTGGGCCAGCAGTTCATAGTTGACATTCACATAGTTACTTGCCGGGTTAGGAAATACATTAACAGAAGCATCGCTGATAATGTTTTCTTCAAAACCTGTGGCAATAGAGAGTCCAAGCAAATCACCACCCGACGGAAGCGCTACATAGAGACCAAAATCCGGTCCGTTTGAATTGTTTCCGGAATTCAGGAAACCGGAGGCAACAATGGTTAATGCCGTACCATCAAGTCCAAGCAGTGCGAGGGGAGCATCATATTTAGCCACAGTAGTTGAACCGGTTTCATCCCTGACTTCCAGGATGTAATCCTGAGTGGGGAGTTCAAGGTAACCGTCGAATTCACTGTACATGAGGTCATCGACGATAAGGCCGGCACCCACACCGGTTTCATAAACATCAACAGTTGGGGCATCGGTGGAGCCATGGAAAACCAACACATCGGTATTCATCATGTCGGTTGCCTCTTCCCTTGCAGTCGGGAAAACATAAATATCGAAGGGCTGAATGGGATCATAACCCGTTGGGCTTACAATACCGTTAGCGATCAGGATGTATTTCTCACCACCCATAAGGTTATAAACATTGGACCATATTGGGTTTTCAGGACTTGTGCTGTTGGCGGGCTGAATTGCGATGGTAAAGTCAACACCGGCCGGGGCATCAATAAAAGGAGTAGCTGTACGGAACATGAAGTCATCGATTAACAGCTGATCGTCGAGCCATACATCTACGGTTTCGGCAGCAGCATCAGCGCTGTTGTGTATCACCTGAACGCGGGCAGTTGAGATAGGTTCAACCGGCAATTCAACGAGGTCACCACCGGAAGCCAAAGCAACCCATAAGCCGAAAGCAGGTCCATCACTGTTTGCAGCAGGGTTCAGGAATCCTGAAGCAATTACTGAAATCGCGGCTCCGTTTAAGCCAAGGGTTGCAAGAGGTGCGGCATATTGTGCAACAACAGTATTACCTACTTCATTTCTGATCTGAAGAGAATAATCTGCGGTGGGAAGTTCCAGATATCCTGCAAAATCACCATATGCAAGGTTATCAATAATAGTTCCTGCACCCTGGCCAACTTCAACTACATCCACAACCGGAGCATCTGTTGAGCCATGAAAAACCATTACATCGGTGTTCATCATTCCTGTTGCCATTTCCCTTGCAGGCGTGAAAACATAGATGTTAAAGGGCTGCACTGGATCATAACCCGTTGGGCTAACAATGCCATTGGCTACAAGGATGTATGTTTCACCGCTGGTCAGATTGTAGACATTTGACCACAGTGGGTTTTCAGGACTTGTGCTGTTGGCGGGCTGGATCGCGATGGTAAAGTCAACGCCTGCCGGGGCATCAATAAAAGGAGTAGCTGTACGGAACATGAAGTCATCGATCAAAAGCTGATCGTCGAGCCACACATCGACAGTTTCTGCAGCAGCATCGGCACTATTGTGGATCACCTGAACGCGGGCTGTTTCCAAAGGCTCCTCAATTAGTGGAAGTTCAATAAGTTCACCACCATCGGGAGAAGCCAGAAATAATCCAAAGGAAGGTCCTTCACTATTGTTCTCCGGAGCAAAGAAACCGCTGGCAATAACGCTCACTGCTTTGCCTGACATACCAAGATCAAGTAATGGAGCTCCGTAAGTTGCTACAGTAACCGAACCTGATTGGTCACGGACTTCAAAAGAATAATTACCTGCAGGAACTTCAAGGTAACCTCTGAATTCACCATATTCCAGGTTGTCGATCACCACGGTTTTGGTGGTTCCCTCGTAAATATCCACTACCGGAGCATCGGTTGAACCATGGAATAATACGATATCCGTATACCCCTGGATTCCGGCAAATTCGCGGGCAGGGTTATAAACGAAAATATCAAAAGGAACAAAAGGATTGTAGCCGGATGGATTAACCAATCCGTTGGCAACGAGGATATATCTTTCTCCACCCTGGAAGATAAAAGTGTCTGACCAAAGGGGATTTGAAGCACTGCTGCTGTTAGCTGGCTGTACGGCAATGGTCACATCCTGGTTTGCCGGTGCATTGATAAAAGGAGTGGCAGTACGGAACATAAAATTGTCAATAGCAAGCTGACCATTCACCCAAATATCAACTTCCTTAGCCAGGATGTCGGATGAATTATGAATAACCTGAATTCGTGCAGTGGAAATTTCCTCAGAAGGCAGGGGGATGAGAGAACCACCACCAGTGAGAGCAACAAATAATCCAAAAGACGGACCATCGCTATTGGAAGCAGGATTCAGGAAACCTGATGCCAGAACAATCATTGACTGGTCAACAAGTCCGAGTGTTTGAAGAGGAGCTGCATATTGAGCTACTACCTGAGTACCGGTCATGTCACGGATCTGAAGAGAAAAGTCGGCTGTTGGAAGCTCAAGATAACCCTGAAATTCACTGTATGCAAGGTCATTAACAATGGTTCCAGCACCCAGGGCAACTTCAACGACATCAACTACCGGGGCATCGGTTGCACCGTGATATACCAGTACGTCAGCGTTACCCGGTTTGGAAGATGCCTCACGGCCGAAAGGGAATACATCTATATTAAATGGTGTAGCCGGTGAATATCCGGAAGGGCTTACAATACCGTTGGCAACCAAAACGTAGGTCCTGGCATCCTCAAGCTCATAAGTATTCTGCCAGATGGGGTTATCCGGAGAAGTACTGTTTGGGGGTAGAATGGCAATGCGG
Source organism: Bacteroidota bacterium (assembly GCA_018831055.1). Classification (NCBI taxonomy): domain Bacteria; kingdom Pseudomonadati; phylum Bacteroidota; species Bacteroidota bacterium. Next base: position 9,710 of record JAHJRE010000232.1, on the reverse strand, counting down.
AACTCCACTCCTGCCGGTGCATCAATAAATGGAGTAGCAGTGCGGAATTCGAAATCATCAATCAGCATTTGGTCATCAAGCCAAACATCCACAACCTTGGTGGCAAGGTCGGCTGAATTATGAATCACCTGAACGCGAGCCTGTGAAAAGGCCTGAATCGAAAAGCCTAACAAAAGGGCTATCATAAGAGTAGATATTTTATTCATCGTTTTCATGGTTAAAAGGTTTTAGTTAATTAATAAAATCTAATTTATAATAGCTAAACAATAACCAAGTCATTTTGTTTATCTTTTATGCTTTTTTATTAAACATTATTTTATTAATTAAACCTATACATTTGTATATCAAAGAAAAAGCCTGTTATTTTTGTTTAACATTTATTTGATATTAAGAAACAATAAAATGAAAACACTTACCCGAAAACAGATATTGTCACTAAGCATTGAAGAAGCCTGGAGCTTTTTTTCCAATCCGGCTAATCTTTCCAGAATAACTCCGCAGGAGATGAATTTCCGTATAATGAACCCGGATTTGCCTCCAGCCATTTATGCAGGACTTATAATAAGGTATACTGTAAAGCCTATGTGGAATATTCCACTAACCTGGATAACCGAGATCAGCCAGGTAAGAGAACCCTGGTATTTTGTAGATGAACAGTTATCAGGCCCTTTCAAGGTTTGGCACCACCAGCATATTTTCAGAAAAGCGGGAAATAAAACGGAGATGGAGGATATTGTAAACTACCAGGCACCTTTAGGCCCTGTGGGGCGACTAGCCGAATGGCTAACGGTTGATAACAGGGTAGTAAAGATCTTTGACCACCGGGAGGCTTTACTCAGGAGATTGTTCCCATCGTAAGTCTTGGTTTAAAAGCTTTTCGCGGTATATAATTAATCTGCATTAAACCGATAGCAGCTAAATTTCTGTACAATTTACTCAAGTTTCTCGAAATATCCGGAGAGCAAAAAAAAAGCAATGCCATTACGACATTGCCCGTTTATGAATTTAATGTTAACTCTAATTTCTGAAGTCTTTCAGTGATTCCATGAGTTTCTTGCGGCCAAAGAAGATACGGCTCTTAACAGTCCCAATCGAAATATCCAACTCTTCGGCTATTTCTTTATACTTAAATCCTTTGGTGTGCATTTCAAAAGGAATACGGTGATCATCCTCAAGCTGTGATATTCTTTTGAGAATTTCTTTTTCAGAGTATTGGGAATCCGGTGTAATGGGAGATACATCATCAGAGCTATTGATGTGAAACATGTTGTCGGTGGAGTCCATAATCATTTTTGCCCTTACGTTTCGACGGTAATTGTTGATGAAGATGTTCTTCATAATAGTGAACAACCAGGCTTTCAAATTGGTAGTCTGTACAAACTTATCTCTGAATATAAGGGCTTTGAGGTAAGTTTCCTGTAAAAGATCTTTTGCGTCATCTTCGTTGTTGGTAAGCCTCTTGGCAAAATATTCAAGTTGCTTCTCCATCCCCGTCAACATATAATTGAATTCTATTGTACTCATATGGTTTAAGTTTTTTGGGTTAACTTGTTTAATTAATTCTTTGGCAAAGTTAAACAAAAAATATACCCCTTGTCAAGTATTTTGACACTTTTTTTTGAATAATTCTAAATAGATTTTTTAAATAGCTGTATTTATGTTATTTATATTCGCTAAAAACAAATCTAAATTACGTCTATACACATGCATTGTTATATATTTAAAATCAATGCATTAACAAAAGTAATGATTTACCTTATTACCTTTTTGGATATAAACCTTTAGGTCAAGGAAAAGAATTCAAACAGCCGGACTATTGAAAGAAGAGTAGTTTTATTAATCAGGTAGGATGTTCTTGGCAGAAATCAAATCATAAAGGAGTAACTCAGAGTTTGTCCAGGATCTTATCCTTGAAATCCTTTGCCCCATCAAAGCGTAGAACATTAGATGGAATTCTCACCCCCTCCTGGACAGTTTGCATGCCGGTCACCAGAATACTGACATTGGGAAAACTTCCAGAAAGATACAGGAGATAATCATTCAATTCCTCTACTGGAAGAGAAGATGTAAAAACAGTCAGGATATAATCCGGCACCTGCACCCGGGAAACCGCGACCAGATCGTGAATGGGTAAACTTTGCCCGAGGAAAAAAGTTTTAATTCCGTGTTTTCTGAGCAGATAATCATATAAAAGAAGTCCGATCTCATGAAGTTCCCATTCTGGAAGATATAGGGTAACCTTTTTTGCTCCCGGTTCAAAATAGGTTGAAAGTCCGTCAATAGCTACAAAGAGTTTTCTGCGGATAAGATTGGATATAAAATGTTCCTGTGCCGGATTAATAGAACCCGTTTGCCAGAGTACTCCGATCTTTTCAAACAAAGGGGAAATAATTTCAAACACGGTGCTTTCAAATCCCAATTTAATAATGGCTGTGTTTAAAATTTTCTCAAACTTAGACTCATCCAGTTCAATCATTGAAACAATCAGGCTTTCTACCTGATTGGAATGATGATTGTTCATCCGGGAAACTTCCAGTATCTTCTCATTGATGTCAGCATCTTCAAAATCGGCTATGCGGGATATTTTATAGCCGTTTTTCACCAGGATGGAAACATTCAGCAATTTCTTCAGATTCTCGTCGGAATAACATCGTATATTGGACTCTGTTCTTTCGGGCTGAACAATATTATATCGCTTCTCCCAGATACGTATGGTATGAGCTTTGATCCCGGTTAACCTTTCGAGATCCTTAATTGAGTAGCAACCTGACATTAATAGTGAATGTTTTGTTAAATATTTTCATCAACTCTATTAACAAACAAAGTTATGTATTGTTTTCAGGATTTATCGGCAATTCCTTATACATCAATATAAAATCCAGGTTACGGTTCGAGACATGAAAGAATAGAATATTTACATTTACGAATGACTGTTAAACAGTAAAAGAGGTAAAAACAAACCGGATCAGCTTCGTAGCGAATTAATTTGTAATTTCGTTGGCATGTCAGCAAAAGCGGAAATCAAGCCCATTCAGGAGGTCATCATGATAGGAACAGGCAATGTTGCCAGGCACCTTGGTGAGGCATTTTTCCAAAAAGGCATAAAAATCAAACAGGTTTATGGAAGGAACCCGGACAAAGCCAAAAAACTTGCCAATCAATGGAATTCTATCCCTGTGAGCGATATCAGACAGCTTCTCCCATCTGAATTTTATTTTTTTTGTCTGAGCGATGCAGGATTTATGGAGCAAACGCAAGGATTGTCATTAAACCCGGGTATAACAGTCCATGTTTCCGGTTCTCTCCCTATATCGGCACTTTCAGGATTATCAAATAATAACGGGGTATTTTACCCACTACAAACCTTTTCTTCCGATCATCCGGTCAACTTCAATGAAGTACCCATCCTGATTGAAGGAAGTGATGATGAAGTTATTAATAGACTAATTGGTTTGGCAACACAGATAAGTAAAGAGGTGAAAACCGTTAATTCAGAACAGAGGTTTCTTCTCCATATAGCGGCTGTATTTGCCTGTAATTTTACTAATTACATGTATTTCATAGCGGAAAAAATCCTGGAAGAAAACAATCTGGATTTTAATTTACTGAAGCCACTGATCAAAGAAACCGCCACCAAGGCAATGCATTATAAACCCGGTGATGTTCAAACAGGTCCTGCCAAAAGAAAAGACCACGAAATAATCCGGAAACATTTGGAAAAACTTGGAAATAACAAGGATTTTCAGGAAGTATACAAACTATTATCCGGAAAAATTGAAGACCATTTTAATATATGAAGAATTATAAAGAACTCCTTAAAGACGTAAACACGTTGGTTTTTGATTATGATGGTGTTCTTACGGATGGCACTGTTATTCTACAGGAAAGCGGGGAGCCTTTGAGGACTGCCAACGTTAAGGACGGTTATGCGCTGCAACTTGCGGCAAAAAATGGTTACCGAATCGTAATCATTTCAGGTGGCAAATCAACCTCCATGCATAACCGATTTAAAGCACTCAATATCAACGATATTTTCCTGGGCGTTGAAAAGAAACTTGACGTCTTTAACCATTATATCAAAAAACATAAGATAGACCTTGATCATGTATTATACATGGGCGATGACATCCCCGATTACGAGATCATGAAAGAAGTTGGAATTCCTGTTTGTCCGGCCGATGCAGCCGATGAAATTAAAAGGATATCGATATATATATCACATCTGAAGGGTGGTGAAGGCTGCGCACGTGATGTTATTGAACAGGTAATGAAGGTTCAAAACAAATGGATGAATGATGGCGCATTTCATTGGTAAAAAAGTACAAGCCTGGGCAGGGATCATCAGGCTACCCAACCTCCTGATACTGGTGCTAATACAGTTACTGGTCTGGTTTTGCGTTATCCGTTCCATTTACGACGTTTATGGTACAGGACTGCAACTGCATCCCTGGATTTTCGTGCTTCTTATGATAAGTACAGTTTGTATCGCTGCAGGCGGATATATGATCAACGATCTTCAGGATACCGACATTGATCGAATCAACAGAAAGTTAAGGAATAAGGTTGGGGAAATACTGAATCCTGCTACGGTTTGGAAAATCTACCTTCTGCTTAATGCGATTGCTACAGCAATGGGATTTATTATTTCAGTGAAAACCGGGTCATTCCAAATGGGACTTATATTTCCAGCCATTTCAGGTTTATTGTGGTTTTATTCAACACGATATAAAACCATGCTCTTTTGGGGGAATCTGATCATTGCCATCCTCGGGGCATTGGTAATCCTGATCGTTTGGCTGTTTGAGTTTATGGCATTAAGAAATTCGCCCGATCTTTACCTGGAAGTCTACAGAGGTCTTGAACGCATCAATGCATTGGTATGGTCAATTGCCTTGTTTGCGTTTCTAATGACCTTATTACGGGAGTGGATAAAGGATGTCCAGGATATGATCGGTGACGAAAGATACGGAAGCAGGAGCCTTCCGGTGATTCTGGGTATGAAAGGAATGAAACCCATACTCATCCTGACAGGAGTAATTATCATCCTTTTGCTTGCCCTTGCCCAGATTAAGCTATGGCAGTGGGGGCTTCGATATACAATGATTTACCTTTTAATAACGGTTCAGCCCCTGATGATTTATCTCCTGGTTCTTTTGGGTAAAGCTGCAAAACCTGAAAACATGAGATCCGCAAGCAACCTGGCAAAGATCATTATGCTGGCGGGTATATTATCGATGGAACTAATCTGTTTGGATTTATAAGTTATGATTAGCCTTAAGGATAAGCTTAAAGAAAAAAAGATCATACTCGCTTCAGGGTCACCCAGAAGACAATTTTTATTAAAAGAACTGGGGATAGAATTTGATGTTGAGGTAAGGGAAACAGAAGAAAACCACCCTCCACACCTTGATGCCCGGGAGACAGTGCTGTATCTTAGCTTATTGAAATCCCTTGCCTTCGATTCTTCCGAACTGAACGATAATACCCTGTTGATTACGGCCGATACCGTAGTCAGCGTTGATGAAAAACTGATTGGCAAACCCGGCGGCAGAGAACAGGCTATAAAAGCTCTGCAAGCTATTTCCGGGAAAAAACATGTGGTAACCACGGGGGTATGTTTGCGTTCTATTGTTAAAACCCATCAGTTCTTCACGGAAACCGACGTTTACTTCAAAGAGCTATCGCAGGAAGAAATCGAATACTATGTCGACCATTATCACCCTTACGACAAAGCCGGGGCATATGGAATTCAGGAATGGATTGGATATATTGGTATTGAAAAGATCAACGGTTCATTTTATAATGTTATGGGATTGCCGGTCAAGGCTCTTTATGAAGAGCTCTATTCATTTTTTTAACACAAAAGCAATCCCAGCTAAAAGCAATTTCGGTTAAAGAACCCAAGGGATTATCTTTACCAGGGGAATACATCTTATTTTTGTAAAAATTTCAATCATGGAACATCGAAAATTTGCTTCTGCCCTTCTTGGATATTTTTTCCAGGGATTGTTGTTTCTTGCGCCTATCAGCATTACCATTTACATTATCTATATTGCCTTTGTTTATGTTGATGGGTTATTGACGCAGTATATCAAGAGCCTTCTGGGATTTACCATACCGGGACTGGGTTTGCTTATCATCCTGGTTTCCATAACCCTGATCGGATTTCTTGGATCATCATTTATTTTCAAACCCCTTGCCGGTTTAGTGGAAAGGTTCATTACGAAAGCACCTTTAATTAAAATCATTTATACATCGATTAAGGATTTGCTTGAAGCATTTGTTGGAAAGAAGAAACGTTTTAATGAACCGGTTCTGGTAACGATAAGTCAGAATTCCAATTTGCAAAAGATCGGTTTTGTGACCAACAATGATTTATCGATTTTAGGGCTGGAAGACAAGTATGTTGCCGTTTATCTCCCCCATTCCTATGCCTGGTCGGGCAATCTGTTCATTGTACCGGCAGAACATGTTAAACCTTTAGATACAAATCCGGCGGAAGTCATGAAATTCATTATCTCTGCCGGTGTAACCAATATATAACTTAATATAATGAAGAAAAGACCGCTTATATTTGTAACGAACGACGATGGAGTTGAAGCGCCGGGTATCGAAGCTTTGATAAAGGTAATGCGTGAGCTTGGAGATGTAAAGGTAGTTGCTCCCTTGCATCCAATGTCAGGAACAGGTCACGCAGTTACTGCCCGTGAGCCTTTACGGCTCAAACTGTTGGAAAAGATTGATGGATTTGAAAAGTATGCCTGCACCGGTACCCCCGTAGACTGTGTGAAACTCGGAGAACAATTCGTGATAAAAGGCAAGCCGGATCTTATGGTATCCGGCATCAATCATGGATCCAACTCTGCCGTGAATATAGTTTACTCCGGCACCATGGCAGCAGCATTGGAAAGCGCTATTGGAGGAGTTCCGTCAATTGGGTTTAGCCTCCTGGATTATAGCCATGATGCAGATTTCAGCCATTGTGATGCATTCATTAAAAAAATTACGGAGAAAGTTCTTAGCGACGGACTACCAAAAGACATATGCCTTAATGTGAACATCCCTGCAATAAACGGGAGCGAGATCAAAGGCATCAAAGTCTGCCGCCAGGCCCGCTCACGCTGGGTGGAAGACTATGAATTGAGGGTAGATCCCGCTCAGAAGGAGTATTTCTGGCTACGGGGGACTTTCGAACTCCTGGAAGACCACCCGGAAACCGATGAATGGGCTCTGCGGAATAATTACGTTTCGGTGGTTCCGGTGCATTTCGACTTAACGGCTCACCACTTCCTGGAACATTTTAAACACTGGGAAAACCATGCTTAGGAAAAATTCATATATGCTTGGTGTCGTATTGGGTTTGCTGCTGCCTGTTTTAACCTGGTTCATCCTTTCCGGCATCATGATGGTGGTTGAAGAAGGTATTTCGGGATTCAGTCCCCGAAGATCTCCATTTTTTGAATTGCTGGGCATTGCCGTCAACCTGCTTGTGATGCGCTATTACCTGGTTAATCTGAAATTTGATAAAACAGGAAGAGGAATACTGGTCGTCACATTTATTCTGATCATCGCTTTCTTTGCATTATATAAAGACTGGATACGGTAAACAATTTAATTGCCAACACACATTATGAAGTATTACATTATTGCAGGGGAAGCATCGGGTGATCTTCACGCCTCAAATCTCATGAAAGAGTTAAGGCTGAGGGACCAGGAGGCAAGTTTCAGGTGTTGGGGAGGCGACCTCATGCAGGAACAAGGCGGTTTTCTGGTTAAGCATTACCGCGATCTCGCTTTCATGGGTTTCCTTGAGGTACTACTGAATCTGAAAACAATATTGCGCAACCTGAAATTTTGTAAGAACGACATCCTGGAATACCAGCCCGATGTATTGATACTTGTCGATTACCCGGGATTTAACCTCAGAATTGCCGAATTTGCCCATGAAAAAAACATTCGTGTATTTTACTATATTTCACCACAGGTATGGGCATGGAAAAAGTCCAGAGTGCATAAGATCAAAAGGGATGTCGACAGGATGTTTGTGATCCTTCCGTTTGAAAAAGATTTTTACCGTTCATACGATTACCCTGTTGATTTTGTCGGGCATCCTCTCCTGGATGCTTTGCCGGAAGACCTTGACGAAGAAGACCGCAAAATATTTACAGGCAGAAACGGGCTGGAGGAGAAACCCATTATTGCCCTTCTCCCGGGAAGCCGCCGCCAGGAAGTATCGGCCATTTTGAGGGTCATGCTGAAAATCATCTCTGATTTTCCTGATCACCAGTTCGTGATCGCTGCAGCCCCTTCCCTGCCCAAAGAGTTTTATGAAAAGATTACAGGCTCTTCCCGTGTGAAAATTGTTTACAGGCAAATGCACAGTCTTTTACGGTTCTCTGATGCTGCCCTGGTCACATCCGGTACTGCAACATTGGAAACAGCCTTGATGAACGTCCCTGAAGTCGTTTGCTATAAAGGAAATGTGTTTTCATATTCCATAGCACGAAGTATCGTTAAGATAAAGTATATTTCCCTGGTGAATCTGATCATGGACAAAATGGTAGTTAAAGAACTGATACAATACAACCTTACGCCGGATAATCTCCGCGAAGAGCTGATTTCACTGATTTACGACAACACATACCGGACCCGTATGTTACGGAATTTCAAACTTCTCAGAGAAAAACTGGGTGGTAAAGGAGCTTCCGCAAACGCTGCAGAAAAAATGGTCGAATGTTTAAAGGTTAACAAATAACAACTTGACAACGTCATTCTTTTCGGTTTATATCCTCCCTGCTTCGCTCGGACTGCTGATGTTCGGTATGGGCTTATCCCTTTCTCTGAATGATTTTGAGAGGGTACTGATAAAACCACGCGGAATGATATTGGGATTGATCTGCCAGATGATCCTTTTACCCTTGCTGGCATTTTTTATAGCGTCAGTTTCCGGACTACCCCCGGAATTAAAAACCGGTATAATCATTATTGCTGCATCACCCGGTGGAGCTACATCCAATCTGATCACCTATCTCCTGCGCGGAAATGTAGCTTTATCCATAAGCATGACCGCAGTAAACAGTATCATGACGCTTGTTTCCGTACCTTTGATAATATACCTTGGTCTTCAGGCCTTCATGGGCGAAGGTGAGGTTATCAGGTTGCCTGTATTAAATACTATCCTTAATGTATTCCTGGTAACGGTTTTACCAACATCCCTCGGTGTATTCACAAAATACCGTTTTCCCATAGTAGCCAGGAAACTGGAAAAACCGGGGAGGTACATCCTGCCTTCCATCTATGCCGTGATTTTTCTCATTGCCATGCTTGGAACACGCAGAGGCGACCCTATGATGGTTTCTGCCCTGTACATGAAGACTGCCCCCTATGCTTTTATTTTGAACATTTTAGGAATGCTGGCAGGTTATGGTGCAGCAAAATGGTTACGTTACGGCAGAAAAACGCAAATTACCCTGTCTGTGGAAGTTGGCATCCAAAACAGCGCTCTCGCTATCACCATCGCCAGCAGCGCCCTTTTTCTGAATGAGCCCATGATGGCCATCCCAGCCGTTATTTACGGATTCTTCACCTTCTTCAGCGCAATTGCTTTCGGACTCATAATTAACAGGAGTTCGCGAATTAACATTTGATTACGGAAGCCGTAATGCTGAGGTTGCTGGGGACTAGGGGCTAGGGGCTAGGGACTAGGGGCT
>JAHJRE010000231.1 GCA_018831055.1 Bacteroidota bacterium | reverse complement strand
GTCGGAATACCGGCCAGGATGGTAAGGGGATGCATGTACCTGCCCGATAATGGAGGCATATTCGGACAACATGCATGGACAGAAATCTATATGGGAGAAGCGGGATGGGTTCCAGTTGACCCAACCATTGAAGAAGTAAATTATATTGATGCAGGGCATATTCGCCTGGGAGAGCATGCAGCGTTTCTACCGCGTTTTATAAAAGTTTTAGACTTTGAAAAATCTCCCTCACCTGCAAAACGATCAGAAATTCTAAAATCACTTTATTTACTATTAAAGTATTAATCCAAAGATTTATCAACCATGGAAAGAAAACTAAAATCTTCCGATCTGAAAACCGAAGCTCTCATCTGGATTATATTGGGACCTTTCATCTTGTTAACAATATTTTTCTTTGGCCTCGGGATCATTCTTCTAGCCCCGGTCGGGCTGGTCTATGGAACCTTTTCATTAATATTTCTGATAAGGACCGGTAAAATAGCCTATCTGGTAAAAGTGCTGAACTTCTACCTACTATCATATATATGCATCGCGATTGTTTTTTTGGGAATTAACATGCGCGAACCAATTATGATCACGCTGATCACCATCTTTATATTATTGTCAATCTGGACGATTATTCTAACCATACTCAGAGAATTTCACTGGCGTTCTCAGGACATTCTGGAATTGGCAGCCAGTCCTGTAAATGAAGTGAAAAATGGGTTTACAAAAAGGCCTTACCCTGCCGGGAAGGCTGGGCATGATTGGAATACCATCAAAAAATTTGCAAGGTTCATCCGTTCGAACCTCATTGCAATCCCGGTTTTTGAAAAAGACAAAGTTTTCATATTCCTGAACATGCCAAAATCAAAGATACTGTCATACAACAGTGATTATTCAGACAATTCCTGGGTTGCCTTTGGAGCCGATGGACTGGTAACCGTTCATATTACTGACCTGGATTATAATCAATATCGTGAAGCATTTGCTTTCGATCAGATTTGCCAATCGCTTGGCAGTTTGTTCATAGAGTTTCTTGATGCCTACGCAAAGGGTGATGAAAAACATATTTTCTACAGGCTTAATAGTGTCAGTTCGGGATTATTTTAACATTTAATCAACTATCGTAACGATGGATTTTAAAACCGCTGCCATACTTGGATCCTATATATCCAAAGACTACGCCGAAGATCTGTTCAGGTTGCTGGCTACTTACAGGTCGATATCTTCATCAGAGGCGGCCTCCAGGTTAGGGCTACACATCAAGACGGTTCAGGATTTTATGGAAGCAATGACAGATATGGGCATCTTGTCGAAAGAAGAGGTATATGAGAAAAAACGCCCATATTTTCGCTATTCGCTGCTTAAGAAACGCATCATCATGGATATTGATCTCGGTCCTTACCTGAATGCTCAACCTCCTGAAAACAAAATATTGACTTTGGTACGTGAATGCCAGAATTCAGGTGCGCGGTTTTCGACTTCGCGCGACGGACAATACATTAGTAATGTTACCATTTGGGAAGGTACTGGCCGCGAAAGGAAAGAAAGAAAGATAAACCTTTCCATCCCTCAGGGCAGGTTTCTGTTCCACCTGCCCTTTCCAAGCGCAGAATTCATGAGTGTTCCAGAAATAATGGATAAGGCAGGTGTAAGCGACATGCACAAATCGGAAATTATGGATATCGTAAACGAGCTGATAAAACTGAGAGTAATTGAAAGTTATGAATGAATTAAAAATGAAGAATTATGAAAAGTAAAGTAAATTGGATCCCTATGCTGTTAATGGCAGGGATAATGACAATTGTAATTCTGTCAGGCTGCAAGGTAAAGAAAGACCTGACAGGAAGCCCGGAAACCGGACTGGCCATGAAATATAGCAACAAAGACGGGCAAGCACTGCTGTATGACTGGGACACTGAACTTAATGAAAAGGTTAGTTTTCAGGGAAACGACATTGAAATTGGAATTACCGTAGATTTAATTTTCTCAATGGAACCGGCATTAAAAACAAAGGGAAAGTTGGATTACAAGGTAACCATTGACGAAATGGAAACGAAAATAGCCAGTCCCCGTGGAGAGAGTAGCGGCGATGTCAGCGGTGCGACAGGGAAATCATTTAATCTTTGCATTGACCCGGATGGAAGAAATCCGGTAATCACCGGTGCAGATAATGTAAAGTATGAATTAATCCCCGGACAATCCAGATCGGTGGCGATGAACTACCAGAATTTCTTTCCAAAACTCCCGCATGAGCTTGTAAAACAAGGAGATTCATGGAAATATTCGGATACGATTAATGAATCAGAAAACGACAGTAAAGTCATACTGATATTTAACAACCATCAAACATTCGATGGTACAGACACTATTGAAGGAATGGAATGTGCCAGGATAGTAAACAGATTTTCAGGAACTATTGAGGGACAAGGCATACAGGAAGGAATTAACCTTGTAACCAGGGGCACGCTTGAAGGTAGCGAAACCTGGTATTTTTCCTGGGAAAAAGGCATCCTGGTCAAGCAAAGTACAATTGGAACTGCAGAGGCGATGGTTACCAGTCCTGACAAAGCAGACATTCAAATACCCACACAGCGTGAATTTACTTATGAGCTTGTATTGAAGAAGTAAAGGAAAAATAAGCGGCTATGTTGTTTTCAGCACTAAAAGTGAAAATCACTCAGGCCGATAATACTGCCATTGGGATTTTTTTGAGGTTGCCAGGACCGGACATAGATTTTGGGGTTCATGGTATCATTCAAATCTATTAATAAAAACAAAAATCCCTTATCAGCATAATTTGCCGAGTAATAATGTTGTTCGATCTGTATTCCGTATAATTTATCAGAGGGATCATTAATTCTTTCCACATCGGAACCTTCAAACTGGATGTTAACAAATTCGTTGCTGATAAAAACTTTTCTTAATGATTCCATGTATTCTTTTTTGGTTCTGCGGATGTACTTCACCTGATCATTTCCCAGTTTCATGTACATTCCATCAATAGGCTCAGCCTTTTCCAACACATGACCGACAATGATGAGGGCATCATCGGCAAAAATGGATTCGATATAATCAAGCCGTTTCAATGAGTAGGCCGTCTTATAATATTCCATAAATTTTATGAGCTGGTATTTTTCTTCAACGCTACCCCATCTTTCCGGCATATTTGCGATGTCACCTATTGCCTTATCGCTCAGAGCAAACGATATTGCATCGATCTTTTGATCTTTATTAAAAATAAAAACAACATTTTCCAGGAATTTTTTCGTGTTATTTTGAAAAGCAAAGAGCATTGGCACTGAGCGCACCATAACTTCATCATTGACCTCTATTATGCTCATAGTATCGGTAAGCGGCAACACCTTCACATTTCCATTGTGAACAAGCTTGATGAACATTTCATACCCTTCCCAGGTAAAGAAATGCTCAAGAGATTGCACATTTCCCGTTTGAATTCCCTCAATAATATCATTAACTGTTTTCCTGTAATCTTTTTTCCGGATATTATTATCCTGCAAGGTTTGATAGGTTATATGGGCCTTTTTACTTTTCATGCCGGTGATGCTTTCCCTGTCGGGAAGCCGCAACCAGTATTCTGATTTCCTAAAAAAAGGAGGAGGGGGAGTGTTATTGATAACGCTTGAAAGTTCGCTATCCCATTCGCATTTGTTGGTATATTGATACTCAACCAATACCCTGATTTTGTCCAAAGATTCGGCAGATGCTCCGAATAGTTCGATCACACCAAAACCATCTTTTCCTCGTGCTTCGGTATAATTATTTCCTGAAAAATACTGGTAATCAAGCCCTTCAATTGGCTTGCCATCATAATCAATCTTTATGGTAAAGGTTTTAACATTCTTATCTTTATCCTCCATGACCTGGTAAATGCTGATATCCAGGTTACTAAGCAACTGGTTTATTTTATCATAAAGTCGGGTTGACAGTAAGACTTCCGTATGATCGCCCAGCTTAAACTTCAGGCTGCCGTGTTCAGGATGGCTTCTTAGCAGTACCAAAGCCCAGTAGTAGTTTCTCAAGGCATCATCCAGGCGTAATTCGGTTTCAGCTTCATAACCGGTTTTGGCATAATCGATGATCTTGGTTTTGCGATCATCAAAAATTTTATGAAGGTTGTCTTTTTTGATAAAACGGTATACACGTGTCAGGCCCTGGGATTCGTCCTCCTCAACCTTGCTCTCAGACCAGTATAAATGTATGTTTGAATAGGTTCTAACAACGGCTTTTGTGTATTCCAGGATGCTGTCGTTTTCTTCAACCACCATGTTTACAAAATCGCTCTGCACCTCCACAGAAATCTTGGAAATAAGATCGTCGAGAGCCATTTTATCTGCTTTCTGGTATGTTATAGCTTCTCCCCTGCCCCAGATGAAGTTCCCGGATTGGAGTATTTCCTGTATTTCCTGGGAAAAAACACCCGTAGAACAGTACAAAAAAAGAAGTAGCAGTGTAAAAAATACCTTCATGGATTTGCTTTTATCTTATAATTAAAATCTGTATACAATGCCTGCGTTCCATTCTATGTTGCTGTATGGAATAGAAAACCTTACTGATTTCCTGGGTGATGTTTCATCGATATTATTGGGATCATAGCTATATTCCTTCACGTATTCCGTTTCAAGATCATATTTTGATTTATTATTGATCACATTGGTTCCGTTGGTTGTCCATTCTGTTACCGTACTGCGTTCAGGAGTCCAGGAAATTACATTACCTGCGATCTCCAGCGATAGGAATAACTTTTCAATAATTTTTATTTCCACACCCGCCCCGGCATGAAATCCAAAAGCCATCCCGCCTTTATATTCATAGACAATATCGTCATAGTCCAACACACCATCACGATCATCATCATCTTCATCCGACGTATTAATGGTCATTTTAGGAAATCCGATTATCCCTCCGATCCTGATGTATGGATTAACACGATGGTCTCCCGGCAAGGAAAACCTTAGTGAAGGTATAATCCTTATCATTCTTGCTTTTCTGGAACCACTGATTTTAACCATAATAGTATCGCGAAGGGTATCCACCCAATAGGAATACAGATACTCTGAATACAGGGTTCCTTCCTTGCCATTAAAAGAATTAAGCAATAATTCCAGGCCAAGATAGTCGTTCACTTTGATACCAGCTTTGATTCCCAGGTTATAGCCACGGCCTCCGGAGATCTTTTTCGAATGGTAATAATTTTCGATTCCATTGTTGGAATAATCATAAAGGTTGTCTGTAACTGCATACAGATACGATCCGCCATAGGCCCCAAGGTAAGCCGATTGAGAAAATCCTGTTGTCAGGCCCAGGAAAAGCAATAACAGAAAACAAGTGATCCTGATTTGTAAACTATATCTCATATCAAAACTTTATTTTAAAACCAGAAACAAAACCGATAGAATGAAATGGATAGGTACATTCCATAACTTTTCTGGGTTGGGATTTATCAATATCATCAAAATCTGCAGGTACGGTATACTCCTCCAAAAACTCAATCCGGGTATAATAGTCAGAGTTCTCAATATTCACAGGCTGCCCGTTTTCATATTCATAAGCATCCAGACGGGAGCCATTATCCGGTGTAAAAGTCAGGTATTGACCGGTAAGCTCAAGATTCCAGTAGAAGTGATCGGCAATTTTTACATCGATGCCAAGCCCTCCTTTTAGTCCGAAAGACATTGGTCCGGTATACTCCCATTCCTCAAAATATTGATATGTCTCGGTTTCCCAGAAGGAAGATCCTGAAGGGATATAATTATATACATCATCGATTTCCATGCTTATCCTGATTTTCGTATTTGACAGCACAGCCCCGATCCGTGAATAGAAAAGGATATATTCTGTAGGAAGAGCCAACAGCACTGAAGCAGTATAGTTTAAAGATTTGGATTGAAAGGTCTGCAACTCATTGATCACATAATTATACGTATCGCTCGCAACGGCATAATCCCAGGTCAGTTCTTTCCTGGCACCATTAAATGAGTTCATTTCAAATTCAAATCCGAAATAATCATTAAAATAATACCCCAAGGCGCCGCCGTAGGAAAACCCTTTTCCTGGCATTATGCGGTTTGTTTCATAGGTATAGGTTCTGGAGTCTGAGTTGTATCGTTCATAGCTGTAATTGTATTGGGAAAATGGATAAAGGTTACCCATTCCCGCCATACCGAACGAGTACTTTGCAAAAGGCTTAATATAAAAACCTTTATGTCCGAAGCCCTCTTTCTTTTGTGTTTGGGCTTTTGGTTCCGATTCTGCCTGTTTTTGAGTACCCGGTTGTTCCTCCTGTTTTTTGGGTTTAACAGGCACAATGGCTGCTGCGACCAGAGACTCTGAGGCCTGGGTTCTTGTATCTTCGCTGATGGTTATCTGGCGAATTACGGGTTCTTTTCCGTCCATTCTAAGCTCAAGGACATGGTTTCCAACCAGAAGATCGTTGATAATACGCGGAGTAGTGCCATATGGGTCGCCATCGATAAAAATATCAGCTTTGGGCGGTTCAGACTGCACGGAAAGTGATCCTGTTATTGGGATTGGAGAGAGGCTTATAACATGATTCTGTCCCGTTATGATTTCGATTTTTTCGGTATGCGGATGATGGCTATCCTTACGCCCCTCGATTGTATGCATTCCTTTAGGCAATCTTCCTGAAAAAGAGCCTTTGCCCACAGAATTTCCATCAACAAATATCTCAACATCTGCCGGAGAAGTAATATTTACAATTCCGAAGATGGGCTTCATCTCGAGATCCAGGCTGCGTGTTTCACCTTTTTCAATATCAAATTCATAGGTCAGCGGTTCAAAAAGCTCTTTCCGGAGAGTCAGTTTATGTCTGCCCGGCGTGATCTGCGCTGAAAAAGGGGTAAATGCACCCAAAGGTTTATCATCCAGGATGATGCCTGCACTATCTTCAGGGAGGGAGACTATATTAACCACGCTATAAGCGGCCATAAGGGTTGATGAAATCTCCAGTGTTGAATCCGGATAAATTGTAAAACTGGTCTCAAGAGGATCGTACATTTCTTTCACCAGGCGCAAGGAGTATTGGCCTTGCTGAAACTCATTCTGAAAAGTGGTTTGTCCCCGGTACTCGCCGTTTATCCAGACCTCTGCGTCTGTTGGTTCACTGATAAGCAGCAGAAATCCCGTGGTGTTACCCTTATCAAACATATCCTGGCTTGTCAGGATAAGCACATATACCATTCCCGATTCAATGTTCCGGTTCAGATCAAATTGCAAAGGAATAAAATCTTGTTTTTTAACTTCAATCCGCTTTTCACCAGGGGAGACATAGAGCCAATACTCACCGGTTTTTTCGATCACATTACCTTCAATCCCTTTATTGGCATTGAAGCTGAGTCCGCTAAGATCGGTTTTCACTTTAATGATCGCGCAATTACGATCGTTGATGTCTTTTCTGGAAAAGCGCTGGGCAGAAAGGTCAGAAGGATCGCTTTCGAAGGAGATCACTTTAAACTCATCAGCATAGAGGAACGCTGTAAAAAATACAAATAAGAGAAGCAGAAAAGCCTTCTTCGCAACAGTAATCATAGCATGGTTTTGGTTCGGGTCAATAAATTGGTCAAATATTACCAAAAAATCCGGAATTTCCAAAAAACAAGTATCCGATACGCTGGGTAAAAACACTAGTTTTAATATTCGATTATTTTCGTCGAATATTAGATTGCTTCCAATGAATATTTACATCCTCTTCAATCTGTAGTATTCAGGAATAATAAAAAAACAAAAAAGCTCATAATCAATGCGAAAAATCACTATATTTGCAAACTTTTTGGCATTAAGATCGCAGATCGCAGATCGCAGATCGCAGATCGCAGATCGCAGATCGCAGATCGCAGATCGCAGATCTGAGATCGGAGATCGGAGATCGGAGATCATTATATGTTAATTGCACGTCACAATGCAAATACAGAATTGACAACACAGAATTGACAATTCACATCCGGGGCTGACCGGTTTTGACAGCAAGGTGGATGAACGTGTAAGCATGCCGGGCATTGCAGATACGCCTGTTAACTCATCTGCAAAACAACAACTGGCGATAACAATTTCGCTCTCGCTGCCTAATCGAATCAAGTAGAGCAGGCATAATCCCGGGACAAGGTTTTGGGACGAGACGTTTCTCCGGTGGATCCGCCTGATTCCGGCCGGGCCAAGAAGCGCTCATCAACATCGGGCTAGTTGTGGTGAAGCTTCGGCACCGCGGCGAAAATAAGAAGATACGGTCAGATTTGGGTGCCGTTTCCCGGGTCTTGCCCGACAATCAACAATCGGCTAAGCATGTAGAAAGCATCTTTGTTCCTTGTTTGGACGAGGGTTCGACTCCCTCCAGCTCCACCTTCGTCCTCCGAAGCTTTAGCGAAGGAGGACATTCTTCAAAAATCAAAAATCGTTGATCCCTGATCTTCAATCGAAAAGGATTGACGATCAGGGATTAGACCTTCCATTCGTCAGGTCAGGCTCAGTGTTGATTGTTGAAGTGCGCGAACTTCTCACTTCACTGAGTAAATTTTGAGAAAAGAGTAACTGGTGAGTCTGTAATTCTTATATAACCTAAATTATTTTCGTATATTTAATACGAAAAGGGAAATTTCGAAACCAACAATAAATAGTATTTTATGGATGCAACCAAAATTTTTGAACCATTTGCGAAAGCCGGTTTTTACATGAAGGATATATTATTGCAGATTGAAGATGATTACGAAAGAGAATATGATCCTGGAGCAAGAAAAATACTAAAGAAGCAGATAAGTTCTCTAAGGTATTTAATCGACAGGTCATTCAGGGTTACAGGTGATTATGTTCCGGTAGGAGTAAGTGAAATGGCAAAAAAGTACTGTGATGACAATGATTTGGGAGATATATTTGAAATAGGTTGGGGTGAGCAGGCAAAATTTGAGAAGCAGAAGAACAGATCGAGCTGCAAGTTAAAGCATGAACATAAGGTTCCTGTAAAACAGCTTGTTTTAAGATTAAAAGACACAAATAGTATTGAGGAGGCGATTGATGTATATTTAGGCCAGAAGATTGTCTGGATTCATAAGGATGAAGATAAAAAATTACCCCAAAGCAATCGTCCGGATCCGGACAAGGCATATGAAGATGCCGGAATAAAAGTTATAGAGAATCTTAATCATCCCGGACATTTATTCAATAAATGAATCAGCCATTAAAGTATGTCATCAGCCAACTATAAATATCCAACAAAACTCAAAAAGTTTGGGATTGATGATCCTTGCCTAAATATTGTAGTAGCCAAATATGAGAATGAGATCGCATGGCAGACGGTTGTTAAAGATCAGCATACTTTAATCAATTTTATTAAAGAAACCATGCTGCCTGCATTAATGGAGCAGGTCACTTGGCCTTTAGTGGCCAATACAAAGCATTTTTTTATATCCAAGCAGCATGTTGATTTAGACCTTGCCATCACCACCGATCAGGAGCTTGATAAGGAACAGCTTGAGTTCATTAGAAAAACCAAAGCAGAAAAAGGGGTAAACGAAGCTACTGAATTACTCGTTGATATAATCAACAAGAGAAAAAAGCGGCAATTTGATCTTTGGATTAAACTGATGGCAACTGAATACAAGAGCCAACCTGCTTACCAAATTCTGTTGCTGCGCTCCATGTTTGAGCAAGCGGGCTATGGATCAAGAAGAGCCGTTGCGACCCCGGACAAAGATGTAATTGATTGGTTGTATAGAAGAATAAAGAACAATCGGGTAAGCCCCAATCTTAATCCTGCAAAATTGTATTTTTTAAAGTCAGCCTTTAAATTTGGTAGTATCATACAGGATGGGTGGACTTTTGTTGCCAAGGGAGTTCAGAACGCATCCAAACTTTCTGCACTCAGCCGTGGCTCCGGATGGTGCGTTGCTTCCGAAAATTATGCCAGAAGTTACCTTAGCGATTACTCATTTTATATTTTATATAGTAAAGGATTACCTGTAGTTGCTTTAAAGGCAGATATTCAGGAACGGGTTGTTTATGAATGTCAGGGAAGATATAATGAATCTCCTGCTGATTGGTTTTATGATATCCATTTCTTTATAACCAGCATGCAGTTGAAAATGGAAGATCGCCTGGAAGATTATCATTCAGCAATTGATTCAATGCAGGAATTTAATGATCATAAAGAGTGGTGGATCCAACGAAAGAAATTATGGTATTTCTCCATCGAGCATGCCCCTGATATCATCAAAGGGACCATTAGCAATTTTGAGATCAAGGATATAATAAAATACATCGAATTCATTTCCTTGCCGGAATTATCGAAGCTACTCGGTGTAAAATTTGTAATAAAAGATTATGTTCAATTAATCAAAATCAACCCGGCACTTTATGATAAGATTCCGGAAGATATAAGAAACAGGCATCAAGAAAATTTTGAGGAGGCCTGTATGTCCGGCTGGATTGAACGGGTTGAGGATAAAGAGCTTACCAGGAAAGAATTGTTAAAGGTTCAACCATTCATCAAAGAAAGCAAAGAGTTTAAACAAGCAATAACAAAGAGTTTTCCTGAAGATTTAAAGAAAATATCTTTACGCAATCCAAAAGTCTCAGCAAAGAAAACCACCCGGTTTATATTGGAAAACACCATAGCAGTCTCAGAAAATGAGCCCATTGAACTATCAGTAATCAGGGCTACCAACCTCATACTGAATAACGAGACTTCAGATTTCTCGGATAGAATTTTCCCAAAAGAAATGCTCGACCATGAATCCTTCTCAATTATCAGGGAGAAAGGCTGGAAAGAAGTTATTATTCAGAATCCTGCTTTTCGTTTGGCATTACCAAAAGATCTTGAGGTGAAGACAAGTTTCCTGTTTGATGACTCAAAGATGAAACAGGACTTACTGTTAAAATGGACGAAGAATGTTGAGCAAAAACCATGGCTGCTTACTCAGAAAAATTTTGTGCCGAAATCCCTTCGATACAGCCAGGAAATCCTTCAGTCATATGTAAGGGGCTGGATACCATTCATTCGCAAGGCACCATATAAATTGTGGTGTCAATCAGGCAGCAGATTTTCAAATAGAGGAAGAGCTAATATGTCATATGCTCTGCTAAGGAATTACGAATTTCTAAATGCCATGATAGACGGGTACAAAATAGGATTTGAAACCAAACAAAATTATTGGGGGTACGCTTCACCAAGTGTAAAACAGATACCTGCCTGTTGTTTTTGCTATCTGGCTGCAGCTACTATATGTAGGGACAAACAGACAATTTCAAGTTTCAAAAAAACTCCGATCAAGCTCAACTTTGAATCAAATGATCCTATAATAAAGGGGATTAATGATTTGCTTAAAAACAAAGGAAAAGATGTTCTTAATTTGTTTTATGGGGAGAATAGATTAGAATATTTTCATCTATCACAGTTACAGGAAAACATCAACTTGACCAGGAAAATCAGGCATGGAGACATCGTAAAAGTTTTATTCAACAATGAAGAATTATTGGTTTTTATGGGAAAAAGTAATGAGGGATACGTTTCAATAAAGAAAGATTCTGAAGAATACAAAGCACTCATTGGACTCAGAAAGGGAGAAGCATTTCAATTTGGCCCTCTTGGTGGTAAAGTAATTGAAATTCTGGACCCGGATTAAATTAAATTTGCCAATATTTGGATATTGTTTTTTTCAAATCCTCCAGGCTTACTTTATTAATATCATTTTCTGTACGTAGATTTTCAATTCCTTTCATTAAGCCTTTCCACGTAAATACTTTACACTGAATAATCTCTTTGTGTTTATGATAGCAATCCGGCTGATCCTTCAACAGGGATTCGAAGACTTTCATATAGCATTCTTTTTCTTTATCATCTTTAAGATGATTCATAGCATAATATGTGAAACATTGTGCTAATCCTTCTAAAAGTTCCGTATTTGCTTCATCAAACAATTTTGGCTGATTATTCCATCTGTGCAAGTTACTATCTGTCATCCAGTGTGTGACCCAATGACCCAATTCATGCCAAAGAACTATATCATAGAGATAATTGATTATCGTATCTTCTGTTACTTCACTTCCAAAGCTGGTTTCTTTATAAATCTTTTTACCAACTTGCCTGATACATCTATTATAAATAATTATCTCTCCCTGCTGATCATATGCATCCTTTTCTTTCAGCCTATACTCTCCCAGTAAATCAAATATTTTGCCTGGCAAGGGTTTGTCATTCTCACAAGCTTCTATGATCTCGGTATAATTCTCACAATTGCTCTCACTAAAGTCAATCTTTGGTATTGCGATATATTCTCTGTAACCTGCGGCTCTTTGCCATTCTGATCCCAGGTTGTCAGTGCCAAATTGTTCTCCATTATATCCCAACATTCCCGAATCTATCATTTTAATAATCGTTTCACGGTCTCCTCCAAACATTTTGTCGAGTTCATCATAAGGATCACCCCATCCGAATTCATTGTGAAGTGACATTAACAGATGATCAGTTATACGGTTTATCATTTTTTTTAAGCGATTAACTATTAATAATACTTTTTCAAAGTTTTAATTAAATGTTCCCGTTCATCCTTTGATATGATTTCGGCCTGGATTGAATTCAAACGATCAGAATACGAACCGGATTTACTATAGCCTTTTCCTTTTTCTTTTTTCCCATCCAATGTGTAATCAGTTTTCTTACCTCCATTAAGAATCTTACTCTCTTCTTTCGATATTAATATTACTTCATACCCGGCATTTAATATATCTTCAACATTTTTTTCTGTAATATCTTTTAACGCTAATAGCTTATCTTTAATTACGGCAACCGGAGCATTGTGTTCAGGATGAGTTATTTCTTTTAATATATCCGTGATTTTTCCTTTTGTCAACTCCTTAATATCGGGAAGTTTAGCCATTATAGCCTTATGGGCTCTTCTCGAGACTCTCCAATTTGAGACTCTTTCACTAAAGTCTAATTCATACGTGTCAAGGCCAGCTTCAGATATCTGAGGATACCATCTTAATAAATGATGAAAAGCAATGTTGTATATGTGTTTTGGTTTATTCAGATGGGGTCTTATTATACTATTATTTAACCATCTTGTAATTTCTTGTATAAAATGCATTTTCTCATTATTATAACCCGACCAGACTTCAAGCTTCATTATCTCCTCCGGGTTAAGACATTTCATATTCCCGGATAAGTACTCAGGATCCTCCAACCATAAGTTTGGGTTATCGTGTACTTTAAAACAAATCTCAATATATGTACCATCTACGGATCTATCTGTTCTTGCCAAACTTCCAATATGCTCTGAACCATCAACAAGAGTGATTTTGTATGGATACCTTCTTCCAAAGCGATCTATATCAAAAAATGCTGCATCCAATATTTTCTTTATTTCTGCTGTTTCCATAATTTTAAGTATTACCTTAAATGTTATTGTTAAATTTAGGAATTCTAATTAAAAAGTATTTTAGGCATCTCGCTAACCAGATTATCAATCGTCACCTGTTCAGGATTTTCCTTAATGCGCAGCATCTTAATCCCCCTCAACAATCCTTTCCAGCTGAAGTTTGGATGATTCATTATCTCATAGTGTTTATGATAGCAAGATGCTTGATCTCTTAGCATATAGTTAAAGACCTGCAAGTAATTGTTTCGCTGATTTTGGTCATAAATTTTAATGATAGCATAAAATGTAAATGCTTGTGCCAGGCCTTCATGTGTATCCTTGGTTGATCCATTTATAATATATGACTCGGTAAGATTCCATCTGCAGTTATCATTTCCTGTCATCCAGTGTGTGATCCAATGACCAAGCTCGTGCCAGAGTACTATTTCACGGACAATGTTTATAAAGTATTGTTTCCCTTTTTTTAAGTTTAGGCCAGATTCTATAAAATACTTCTCGCCCACTTTGCTAATACAATCTTCGAAGAGATAGATCTTACCTTCTTCATCGTACCTATCAACTATATATTTACCCAATAAGTCAAAAAGATTATCCGGCCAGGGACCTTCATTCTCCTTAGAAAAATTATATGAACACTCATCTTTTTTGTAATGAATCCCTGGTCGTGAATGATACTTTTGCTGAAGCATGTCGTTCTCATTCATATATTTTATCGTTTCATGATAAGTGGGCAGATTTTCATCAGCGCTTTCCGCATTTGATTCTTCATCCATTTTATCAAAAACCTCAAAAGGATCACCCCATCCAAAATTATTATGAAGTGACATAAGCAGATGATCAACGGGATCTTGTAGCATAGTTATTCTGTTTAATTCAGCATGTGGTTTTCAGTTTGCAATATTATACATTAAATCTCAGAGGAAGAAATTAATCATGCGGAATATCCGCATGAAATTCAATATCTTTACAAAAACTTAAGCATATGTCCTCATTACTTGATATTGTTCTTGATAATACATCGCGTCAGCGATATGCTATCTTAAAATTCTTTCTGGACAACCCAAACAGGAAGTTTACCAGGCAGGAAATTTTACAAAAAGTTACCAAAGGCGAATATCTTTTAATCCTGAATAAGAAAAATGACGAAACTGATGAACACCCTTTTATAAATAAAAGCAATGATAAGGGAGTGCCCACAATTTTTCGCGACAGATTAAATGAGTTGGTTCAGGAGGATATACTGCAACAATCCCGATTGGGTAGAGAGTTTTTGTACAAACTCAACAAAAACATTGTTATTTCAGAAATAGAAAAATACAATATATCGGAAAAGCATGCCCCTGACATACAATCCTGGATACCATCACTAAAAAACTATGGCGAACTACCTTTTGCTAGCCTGCTTGAAAGTTTAGATAAGAGTTCTCGAAAAATTTATGATGATAGCTTCAAAGATGAAAGTCACATAACAATTGTTGATTTTGAAACTCCTTTTCTAAAAGACTACAAACTTTCAGAAAACATAACAGAGCTATATTGGATAATTCAGGACAGGGTAATTATCAGGAAGTTAATTTACATCGGGAATTATTATCCGAATAAAGAAGCTGAAAAGAAAACACTAAAAGACTTTATGCCTTATGTATTAAAAGAATCAAAAGGCCAATGGTATGTAACAGGAAAATGCGAAGGAGATACATTCTTTCGGTCCATACCCGTGAACCGGATTATTGAAAAACATATATATGAGGACGAAAGGGAGTTTGAACGGGAATCTTTTTCACCGGCAGAATACTGGGATGGATGTGCTGGTATAACAAAATACGGAAAACCAATACACATATCTTTTGAGGTAAAAAATGGGCTAATCTATAATAATATTGAATATATCAATTCCATGCCTCTTGTAAAAGGTCACCAAAAGACTAAACAAGTTGGAGATTGGTTAAAAGTATTTTTAACCAATGTTTACCTGGGACCAGAGCTAATTAGAAAAATCAGGACTTTTGGACGAAATAATATAAAAAATATTAAACCCAGATGGCTTGAGGAAGACTTATGGGAAGAAGGGAATAGAAAGGATATTGACATCCGTATCGAAACTAGAACAGAAAACTTGAAAGCCTGGGAAAAGTGTGCTAAAAACAAACTACAAATCCATAAAGGTGGAGAAAATCAACAGGCTAAAATAATAATTAAGACAGATCCCAAAAATCCTGCCTGGCATCAGGTGAGAATTTCTGAGCTGCTTATTGATGCACGCTTTTATTCATTTATTACAAATCAGGAAATGGATCTGGGGTCAGAACGAATAATTGTAAAAAACAGTTCAATATTGAAATAAGATAATAATTAAGATTTTCCCAATGAACAAAAAAGATAAGCCCCCAGCTGATTTCCTATTAAGTTTGATCGAAAAAAAGAATATTAAGGACCTTGATGGAGTATTTGAACAGTTATATATGGAAATCATTACTAAACCTAATGCTGATTACAAAAACCTTCTTAAAAGCCAGTTGGATATTCTAAATACTATGGTAGAACATTTTTCGAAGAAGGAAGAATACGAAAAATGTGAACGAATAAAACAATTTATGAACAGTAATTGATAAGCCGTTTTTTGCAATAAATCAATCTCATCAAGCATGTCAGCCTGACATTAGTGCGGAGATTCCGCATATTCAATTTTTTCCTGTGGAACCTATTTAGTAATTATGCAGTGTCTTTCACGCATATAGTCAGATCGTATTTCTTATAAGTAACCATATGTTTCACTAAATCTAAATTTATGCCCACATTCAAAGAAAATGATTTCATCACTTTCAAACTCAAATCAAAAAAAACAGACCCTTCTAAAAACTCTAACAAAAAGCATTCAATTACTTACTGCCCTCAAAAAACACATCAGTATTTTAATTCAATTATCTCATCTATCCCAAAACACCAAGGTTCCATCGCAATTTTTGGAATCAATGCTTACTCTAAAAAATTACTAAAATCAATTTCATCATCACACAATCTCCACAAACAATTTGTATCAACCTCTCTTACCAACTCACCATCTCAAAATTTACTCAACTCAATGACCCACCTTCTCCAAACTAAAAAATATAAACAAATCCAAATCTACTACGCAAATGCCTCAAAAGAGGCACTATTAACTAATTAATAATCATTTAATTACCAGAAACATGAGATGCCTTATTTCTATTTGCCTTGTACTAATTCTTTTGAGTGCCAATGCACAACAAGCGTCAAATAATAATCTAAAAATATTCAGCACAGATACAACTGCGCTTCGAGATGCTAAAAGATTCATTTCGGAAAGGAAAATAGTATATGATATCGTTGAACCAGTTCAATTTAGTTTAGATTTTGCTGAGGTTTTTGATTCCATTTCTTCCAGCAATATTAATTATACCCATTCTATTCACGGATTCTATGGAAAGCAGATCAACAGCAATATGTGGACAGGTTTAATCTGTGAATCAAGAGGTGGTGGAGTACCAAAGAAATATATTTTCTATAGAGTAATTGAATACGAAAATTCAATAGACATTGAAGTATTGTTTGGTAATAATGATTGGTGATAAGATTCAAATTCAATTTTATAAAATACTTAGGTTATGATTAGGACAGTAATACAGTACGGCTCAATTTTGGTAGCCAGAGATGAACAAGATAATCACATAGGAAGTCTTTCCATTGGTGAAGGAATAATGCTAGGTTATGCATCGAATTATATTTTAGTCCGTTATGGAAACATGGTCGTTTCTATGGATGTTGATCAAAATAATCTGGGACACGAAATCTTCCCAGAAGAATATAAAATCATGGGGATTACTTCCGGTGGATTCATTGCACAAACAGGAAGCATTCAGCAGTTGTATGATCCATATTGTAATCATGTAGGGACTCAGTCTATCTAAAGCTTATGGAAAGATTGGTTAAAACCGCTGCCTTGGTTCGAAATGATTATATCAAGCATCTTTTAAAAGCATATGATTCATTAAAGATGGAAATGTTGTTGGACAATATTGCAAGTGATGATGATTCAAAAACTTTGTTTGTTCTTTGTGATGAGGAAGATATGTTTCCATACAATAGGAGTCCCGGTCCTATGATCAACAAATCAGTTTTACCAGAACAAAAAAAATATTATCGTCATGATCTTCTAACATATAACAGGAAAAGAGGAGTTGAAACGCATTTATGTTGGCCTATTTTGGAAGATAAAAATAAAGGAATGCTAGTCGAAGATATTCCTGGCTTTTCACCCTTTAATTTCCAATTGGGATCCACTGAAATAGTTGTAAATCCATTTCCTTGGTTCCATTGTGAAATGGTTTTTTATCCAAATGCAGAGTCGGTGAAAGGGATTATTGATGTCTGGTTTAATAAATGGTTCAACAGAATATCAGAATCAAAACCATTGCTTGGAGTTATACATAGTATTTTAGGACCATTTAATGATAGTGATGATGGAGAATCCTATATAATTGATTTTGGCACTGCTTCGGTAGGAGCTTTTATTCAAATACTTAAATGCTGTTCTAAAAATAGCGTTCACAAGATTGTCCTAAAATAAAAACGGAAAAATGTTTTATATGTTGCCTTACCTCTTACAATTATTAAGTAATCAATGGCGTACAATGTATTGATAATGGATGCGTTTAAAACCTATGAAGTTGTTGACCCGTATTTTAGCAGTATCAGGTTTGCTGTTCCTGGTCTTGTTTTTGTTTGCCTTCTACCTAACACATATTCCGGGAGGAGAAAAGATCATGCAAAAAAAGCAATTAATTGCTAAAATGTTGCAGGATAAATATCACACATCAGCATACCTGATTATTTCCGAGAAACGTCCACACTGGTATAATGATCTTCTACCAAATGCCGTTGATGACAGTTATCATTTAAAAGGTATGGCCGTTGACTTCTGGGTCATGGACCTGAATGGTGATAATAGTTGGGATGTGCAGGATATAAATCTGATGGTAAAGACTATTAAAGAGGTTGAAGAAGAACATCCCGAACTAGCAGGAGGAACATATACCTATTTGAATAAAAGCCGGCTCACTTCAAGAATGGTTCACACAGATGTAAGAATTCATTAAAGGACTGTTTATGGTTACTTAAGAACAATAAGAGTTAAAGATGGGCATTATCCGCTAATGTATGATCAATCTTTGCCATCATAGCAAAACCATAATAGTACAGTTTTGTGGATAAAAACATTATTCTTAAATTGCATCAAAAAGAAAATCTTAGACATCCTTTTGATTATTAAATACACTTTGCAATGTTTAATTCTCTTTTAAACAATAATTTAATCAAATACAAAGATTATCTGATCAACAAAGGCAAAAAAGAATTTGCCACCATATTGGACCAGAATCAGGTAATAGCATATGCAAAATTCCAAAGGATGATCATGATAGATCCTGATTCCAATATTCTTAACAATATCTCAAATCCCTTTTTCCTGGGAATGGGCAATCCTAAGAGTAAAATTTTGATTTTCGGCCAGGAATTAGCCTTTGATCTTGATCGTGATGATCCAAAATCGGTTGAATTATTTT
>JAHJRE010000230.1 GCA_018831055.1 Bacteroidota bacterium | reverse complement strand
TCCGAAATATACAGGTAATAATATTGTGGTGATCGACAATTCTTCCGCATGGAGAAAAAATCCTGAGATACCGCTTGTTGTCCCGGAAATCAATGCGGAGATAGTCACACGCAAGGACCGGCTCATCTCCAACCCTAACTGTTCCACCATCCAGATGGTTATGGTGCTTGCTCCCCTGCACAGAAAATATCGTATCCGCAGGATAGTAGTCTCTACTTATCAGGCAGTATCCGGTACAGGTTATAAGGCAGTAAGCCAGCTCTTTAACGAAAGATCAGGACAGGAAGGGCCTATGGCTTATCCTTATCCGATTGACCTGAACCTGATCCCTCACGGAGGGGATTTTGACGAGAACGGTTATACGGGTGAGGAGAACAAACTCCTGATGGAAACACAGAAAATATTGAACGACAACTCAATACGTGTTACGGCAACCGTGGTCAGGGTTCCTGTTAAAACGGGTCATAGCATGGCGGTGAATGTGGAGTTTGAGAATGAGTTCCAGGTGGATGAGGTCAGGAATATTATTGCATCCACACCGGGTGTCATCCTGGAAGATGATTTTCGTAACCTGAAATATCCTATGCCTTTATTTGCAGAGGGAAGGGATGAGGTATTTGCAGGACGTGTTCGCCGTGATTTCTCAAATCCCAACTCCCTCAACCTTTGGATCGTTTCGGATAACCTGCGTAAAGGCGCTGCTACCAACGCCGTTCAAATAGCCGAGTACATTGTTGTGAACAAACTTTTTTAGTACCTTCATGAAGATCTATCAAAATCCTGACGATTATAAGGCTTCCAAACCACCTATTGTGACTGTGGGTACTTTCGACGGTGTACACTCAGGCCATCGTAAGATTTTTCGCAGGATGAAGGAGCTGGCAGCCAAATCCGGCGGTGAGACCGTGGTGGTGACTTTTCATCCGCATCCACGCCTTGTGGTTAGCACTGATCATCGTAACCTTCGGTTTATCAATACCATAGAAAGGAAATATGAATTAATTGCCGAGACCGGGATACACCACCTGGTGATCATTCCTTTTACCAAGGAGTTTTCCATGCAATCATCCGAAGAGTTTATCAGGAATTACCTCATTAGCAAGATTGGATTGCAACAGCTGGTAATAGGGTATGACCATCATTTCGGGAGAGATCGTGAAGGGGATATCCTGATGCTGAATAAAATGGGGAAGCAATATGGTTTCAGTGTGGAAGAGGTTCCTGCTCACTATGTACACAATATCCCTGTAAGTTCCACGCAGATACGCAATGCCTTGAAACTGGGAGATCTTAAACTGGCCAACGAGCTTTTGGGATACGATTATTCCATTACAGGAAAGGTGGTCCATGGGAAGAAGATAGGCCGGGCTATGGGTTTTCCCACAGCCAATATTGATCTGAAAGATGAATACAAGATTATTTCGGCTGTCGGGGTATATGCCTGCCGCGCATATATCGATGGGAAGTTTTACAAAGGCATGGGGAATATTGGGTACAGGCCAACGGTGGATCACGGGGACCTGACGGTAGAGATACATATATTCGATTACAACCGTGATATCTACGGCGAAAAGATCTCCATATATTTTATTGAGCGAATCCGGGATGAGATCAAATTCCCCAACCTGGAAGCATTGAGGCAACAGCTTATCAAGGACCGTTCCCAGGTAGAACGCTTAATCGGCTGATTCAGCTTCCTCTACAATCAATCCTATTTCCAGGATGCCCGGTGTGATTGATTTCAACATCCTGTTTTCAATTTCCAGGACACAGGTTCCCGCTTCATGGAAATGAAAATCTTTTCTCAGAGGGATGTTCAGGTCCCAGAGATCGCCGAGTCCATCGCCTAAAGGTATCCCGTCTTTGTCGCGTATCTTCAGGTCGTAATCCGTCATCCTTTGCTCTCCCGAGGGTGTTGTCAGAATGGTACTGATCAACAGATTACGGTATGGATACTGCGTTGCATGCCTGATGGCGATATAGATGTCGTAATTAACCGAAATATCCTCAACCGCAAACTCGAAAACAATATTTTGATGTTTTTTCCAGGAATAATTCTCCATTTTCCTGTGTTCCTCATAAATGCGACCGGGGTTGCAGGAAGACAGGAAAATGAAGATTACCGGGATTAGATAATGAACGTTGAAAAAATGCTTCAGGTAGCAAGTTACAGGTTTCATGTAGATTGCTTATCTCATTATTAATGAGTTGCTCCTTTATATTTCAGTTTATCGCCGGTTTTTTCAACGATGATGCGGTAGAATTCGTTACCGTAGCCGGGCTGTGAAACTTTGGGATTTTGTTTTCCCGGGTTGGGGGTTTTGATGTTACCGTCCATATATCGCATAAAGAGATATTCATAGAAATTGCGCCATTCCTGTACGAGGGCGTTGCCCTGGTTGCAGGAGTAGTTGGTGAGGTAAGCCAGGGCGAGGTCGCGGTTTTGCCCGAGCAATAATTCAGCGCCAGCGTCAACGGCGGTACTGAAGTTGATATATTCCTGTTCCATGGCCTGCTGTTTGGCGTGTATTTCAGGATGTATGTCGCGATACCGGGTATATGCCAGATTGCTGACCTGGTTGAACACCCAGAATCCCGAGGTGGAGGAGAACTCCATCATGGCGCCGTTGCCGCGTTCGAAGGCTTCCGGCACTTTGGTGATGCTGGAATACATAGGGCAATAGACGGAGCTACCAGCGTCGTCGACGCTGAACCATAAGATACCGCCGATCTCATCGGGCATCCACGAACGGCTTTGGGCCACGAAAGAGAATCCGGTTTGCTGGGTTACGGTAGCACGTTCGTTGCAATAGGTCACGGAATCCACTTCAAAGGTGAGGGGTCTCCAGCGGTAAGGGTTGTTGTAAGGACCGGCACCGACGTCAAGGCTCATATCAAGTTCTGTCCCTGCCAGGTAGTCGCGCATGAAGTTCATCATATCGTGAACGGAGACCTTCCTGTCGGGTTTGATCCACAGGGGCATGCGGTTTGAGGCAAAGCCGTTGGGATTTTTGGAGCCGTCGGCAAATTCGTCGTTGTGTTCTATATGTCCTTTTACATAATCCCAGTACTGGTCCATACCGCCTTTAACCTGGTTGAACATGGCCCATACGCGGATCTCACAGAAGCGGGCACCGCCGAAATCAACGGGTGCATATACGTCGGAAAAGCTGAAGTCTTTGTCTTTACCATCGAAATAGCCTTTTTCCCTTGCGAAGGAGATCACGTCGGCAGCGTATACGGTATTTACTTCCGGGTTAAAGATCTTTCCAAGCTCATCGGAGGTGATGGAAGTCTTTCCATCGGCCAGGGGGAAGGTTGTGATCCTGGCCTGATTGGCATGGGCACAGACATAGCCGTCGGGCACCAGACGGGCTACCCATACAGCGCCTTTATAACCTTCACCTTTGCCGATGAGTTCCATGATCCATACTTCGTTCTTGTCCATGATGGAGAAGGATTCTCCTGAGCTGTAATAGCCGTAGGCAGCCATGAGTTCAGCAATAACTTTGATGGCTTCCCTGGCGGATTTCGAACGCTGGAGGGCGATGAACATCAGACTGCCGTAATCCATGATGGCGCCTGTTTGCTTGCCCAGCTCCGACCGGCCGCCATAGGTGGTTTCACCAATGGCAACCTGGTGTTCGTTCATATTTCCAACTACATTATATGTTTGTGCAACCTGGGGAATTTGTCCGAGGTATTCGCCCGTATCCCATTCGTATACATCCAGCATGGTGCCTTCAGGCCAGGTAGCAGCCGGCCAGTGATAGAGCTCGCCATACAAAACGTGCGAGTCGGCAGCATAGCTGATCATGGTTGAACCATCAGTGCTTGCACCTTTGGTGATCAAAAAGTTGGTGCATGCGAATGAAAATACGGTATAAACCGTAAAGAGAGTTGTGAAGAGGAGGTGTTTCATGTTTTATATTGTTATATGGTTATATTGCTTGTCCCGCTTGTCCCGTTTGTCCCGTTTGTCCCGACGCAAGTCGGGAACGAAAGCCGGGAGCCTGCCCCGCTTGTCCCGATGAAAGTCGGGAACGAAAGCCGGGAGCCTGCCCCGCTTGTCCCGATGAAAGTCGGGAACGAAAGCCGGGAGCCTGCCCCGGCGAAAGCCGGGGTAAAAATATGAAAAAGTTTTCATTTGATGTGAAAATCGAGATTATAGCCCCGTAGGGGCACCCCTTCGGTAGCTTAATATTCGCGAATCGTTTTCCGAACCCCGTAGGGGTGAAACAAAAACTAAAATCCTACATTAAACCCAAACGAAACCGTTGTGTGTTTTCCCTGGAAAAACGCCGGGGAAAATTTATCAAGGTAATATTGAGGAGTTTGGTTATCAACATCGTAACCCTGAATATCGCTTAGGATGAGATGAACGAAAACATAAGCATTATCGATGAACTCATAACGGGCTGATAATCTGTATGTATGATTATCCCAGGTGATATCCTTCAGAACGGGTTGATTCTGCGGGTCGTTGGTCTGCCCTTTGCCGTATCCATAATCATTCCCATGCCGTGCCAGCACCCAGGATCCCTCGACCTTTAAGCCCCGGATGGGTTTCCAGGCCAGAGAAAGGTAATACTCTTCCGAATTCGACCTCATATAATGCCCCAGGTTGTATTTATTGCTCTCAAAGGTGGTGGTTGAGATATTGTGCTCGTAGGTTCCCGGGTTGGTTCGGGTATATTCTGCCGTTAGGGACAGGTTTTGCACAGGGAAATCAGAAACCCGTCCACCGACTTTCCAACTCAGGAAATTATGTTCATTGGGATTGCGTACCCTGTCCATCTTGAATTCATCGACGAAAAGGGTGACATACACATGCAGATGTTTCAGGTTGCGTGAGCTGATATCGAAAAACATCTGGGAATTTTGCCCGTTTTGTCCGTTTTTATTGGTGGAGTTCAGGGTATGGTCAACGGATTTATAAAACAGGAAAGGTACCAGATAAGCGGCTTGTACGCCGATATCGCTGTAAATGATCGAATTACCCAGAGAGATATTCAATCGCCGTATGGGTGTAAATGAGAAAATATTGGCAGCCAGGTATTTATTGTGATAAACCACACGATAGATGTCACCGTCCCAATAGGAGCGGGCGCTGTCAACGACCTCCGAAACCAACCAACCGTGCACATAGTGGAACTCGAACCAGCGGGCAGGGTAAAGATTCAACTGAATTTGTCCGAACGAAGGTTGTCTTCCTGAAAAAATATTGGCGCCATGATAGTTATTGCCCCAGATAAAATGATCCTTGGCAATGCCTATGTTGCCCCATTTCCAGGAAAAGTAGATACCGCCGCGCGCCTCGCTGTAATCAACTCCTTCAATTCCAAAGTTTTTTGCCGGAACGCCTTGCCTCAGAGTAAAATAATCCGGCTTTTCCAGCCATTCCGACTCGTTGTTGTCGCGCAGGCTGCCATAGAAACCAACGTTTTTGCCAATATAACCATACATTTCAGCCCCACCCCACATATGGTTAATGTTGCCGTTATCGTTGGCCCAGTATTGTATGCCCCAGATGGGTTTCAGGGAAGCCGTGAAAACACTGTCTTTATATAACAATGCCAGCGGATTGAGCGATGTTGCCAGCCTCCGGTTTTTGCGGAAGATATCCATGTCGGGATGGGTCTGAGGCCAGGATTTCAGCTCCAGGGTATAGCTGTTCATATAAAATTCCAGATCATGGAGCTGGCGCCCGTTAAGCTGATATTCTCTGGTTTTGGCCTCCATCAGTTTATCGGCTATGAAAGTCCGCGACCATGGTTTTACCGTGGTGTTTAATTCAATAATTCCGTCATTGGCCAATTCTTCCAGGAATTCATAGATTCCTGCGTTGGAAATGTGCTCGTATACAACCTGGCTATTTAGATGTAAACTCAGGAATACTATGATGATGGTGGTGAGGATATTGGGTTTGCTGAACATTGTTAGTTATTATTTAAACACAGATTATTTTTTTTAAACATAGATTATTTTTTTTAAACATAGATTAATTTTTTTAAACACAGATTTTTTAGACATAGATTTTTTTAAACACAGATTTTTTAAACACAGATTTTTTAAACATAGATTTTTTTAAACACAGATTACACAGATTTTCACAGATTAATTATTTCACAGATTTCCCGGCTTCGCCGGTGGGCTGTGCGTATATAAAGTTCTCTCCTGGTCAAGGTCCGAGCGTAGTCGAGGCCGCCGGCAGGCTGTGCGTATAAAAAGTTCTCTCCTGGTCAAGGTCCGAGCGTAGTCGAGGCCGCCGGTGGGCTGTGCGTATATAAAGTTTTCTTTTAGTCGAGGCCGCCGACGTTTGATACATTATTTCACTTACTCCTCGCCCTTTTGAATATTATATTTTTCAGTGCCAGGAAGAAATATCTGATATCTGTGATAAAGGGGTGTTTTTCGCAGGCGTTGAGGTATTTCATCTCCGACTCCATGATTTCTTCGAGGGTATTGGGCATATCGGCGTAGTAAGGGGGGATGAGTCCGGGTTTGAATTTGATGCGTTTCTTTCTGACTTCCTCGACGTAGAGGTTGAAATAATGCCGGCTGAGGGGTCTGACACCGACGATCTTCATGTCTCCCCTGAAAACGTTGACCAGCATGGGAAGCTCATCCAGCCAGAATTTCCGGAGGAACCTACCGAGAGTGGTTACCCGGAAATCGTTGTTGAATTTCCCTCCTTCTGCAAGGTTATACTTATCGTAGATATAATCCTGGAGGTACTCCGAATAGGCATGCATGGTGCGCAGCTTATAAACGTTAAAAAGCTTGCCGCCTTTACCATATCGTTTGAGGGTGATCACCGGCCCGTAAGTCGGGTTGTAATCGTAAGCCGGCTCCTTGATCTTGCGGGCACAGAAATATAAACTGCCTTCAATGAGTCTTTCCCCGGTGATCTCAAAACCGCAGGAATACAGTCTTCCAAAGGTTTCAGCCTTGGAGATCACGCGATTGCGCCCTTTGGTCAGGAAGAAATATACCTTTTTAAGAAGGGGCATTTTTGGCAGGAAACGCTTCCAGACCCAATCGAGGAAATATACCATATAATTAAAAGGTACCCAGTAACGGTGCAGGATACGCCTTTTCCGCAAAACATAGGTCTCTGCAAAATCAATGAACATCCCCCCGTATTCCAGTTTGTTGTTCACCGATTCGAAGAACTTGTTGATATAACGGATATCGTTGATCCGCTTCAGGTTTATGATGTTGTGATAAAATTCTTCCGGTTGATTCAGGATGTTGAAGCGGGTGGTTGTTGAGAGAATAAGATGTTTGGGATCACGGAGGTTGATCGATTTTTCGATGAAATCAAAAACACTGGAGCCGGCTTCTTCGGTGATAAGGTCACGTATGCGCTCATAAGCCTTGTCGTCGAGTTGCTTTTTTACCAGGATCTCCTTTAATTCAACTTTTTGAGCCTGCTGTGCTTGCACCACATGGCCGTTCATATGTACGTCGCGGTCTTCTGCTATCCTCACCGGCCGGGCAAAAGCATAGTACACCATCCCCAGGATCAATTCAAGTACCGTGGCCAGTGCAATGGTACCGAATACAATGCTGCGGGAGAAAAACTGAAACTGGAAGGAATAAATGATGATGCTGACGACAGACAGAATGGTGAAATTGTTGATCAGGATAGGAATGACCACATCCCTCGAATCCTTTACCCTATCCATCCTGAATTTACCGAGGAATATGGATATGGCAAGCCAGATCAGCAGGAAATATAAAAAAGGCAACCAGTAATTGGGAAGAATAACAGCTTTGGTACCCGGCTTGATCCAGGCAAAAAACAGGAATGACAGGAAGACTATAACAAGATCAATAACCAGAATTAGCGATCGCTTCCTCATACTGATAACCCTTTATTCCCAACATTAGAATAATGCTAAGATACAATTTTCCCGAATTTCATAGCAGGAGGCAGATTATTTTTTTTTATGAGTATCGGGAATGATTAATATCAAGTTACCTGCTCTATGGTTGCAGGCTGCAGGTTACAGGTTGCAGGTAGTGTGGGTTTGGGTGATGAGTGATGAGTGATGGGTGATGAGTTGTCGCTTGCAACCTGTCGCCTGTAACTTTGTGTTAATGTTTCCCGATGCTCATAATTTTTTATTAATTGTTGAAAAAATGAGTAAAAAATTTACTCAATCTATAAATTTTACATTATATTTGTTGTTCAAACCGAGGTCAACGTGCTTGAAGCGCTAATCACATCCAAAACCCGCATTAAGCTATTGCTCAAGTTTTTCCTGAACAGCAATTCCAGTTCTTATTTGCGCAATCTTGAGACCGAATTTGGTGAGTCGAGCAATGCCATACGTCTGGAGTTGAATAAATTCGAGCAGGCAGGTTTGCTTAATTCTGAGCTGGATGGGAACAAGAAGCGTTTCCGGGCGAATACTCATCATCCTCTTTTCAACGATATACATAATATTCTGTTAAAACATCTGGGTTTCGACAAGATCGTCGAGACGGTGATTGATCAGTTGGGTAATCTCGACAAGGTTTTTGTGACCGGGGCTTTTGCCCGTGGGACGGATCATCAGGTGATCGACCTGATCTTTGTGGGGAATGAGATCAATAAGAATTATTTGCTGAAGCTGGTGGATAAGGTTGAGCGGCTTATCAGCAGGAAGATAAGGTATATGGTGATGGGGAGTGACGAGTTTCGTATGTACGAGGCCGGTCTGGGGGATGAGGAAGTGCTGTTGTTGTGGGATAAGGAGAAATAGAGGGAAGATTTGGGATGGGGAAATAGGTATTTTTGTTGGGCCCGATGGGACTGACGGGGCGAAGCCGTGGGAGGAGTATAGAAGAAGTAAACACAGATTTTTTTTAAACACAGATTACACGGATTTACACAGATTTTTATAAACACTAAATTTTTTTAAACACAGATTATACGGATTTACACAGATTTTTATAAATACTAAATTTTTTTAAACACAGATTACACGGATTTACACAGATTTTTATAAACACTAAATTTTTTTAAACACAGATTACACGGATTTACACAGATTAATTATTACACAGATTTTCCGGCTTCGCCGGCAGGTGTTGTAGTTAGTCGGGGGTGCTGGCAGGTGGTGTAGTTAGTCGAGGGTGCCGGCAGGTGGTGTAGTTAGTCGGGGGTGCCGGCAG
>JAHJRE010000229.1 GCA_018831055.1 Bacteroidota bacterium | reverse complement strand
CATAGTAAATAAGGAAAATTTTTTATACCCTGGGACAGAGTTGAAACTGGTATTTAAGGCTGCATAAACTGCATTTAAATTTGGCTAATGTCAGGAGCTCTGAAATTGATGTTGTAATTGTCGGCCCGTTCACAAAAGAAATTCGCGACATTGAATGGCCAAAGACACTTGAAAGTATCTTTGGCGGCCCTGTTGAAATCCATTATGTTTACTGCAAGCCTGAGATCAGAAAAAAAAGGATGTTGACAAGGGCAAATCCGAGAGATTCTGATAAATTCAAAAACTGGAATAAATTTAACACATATTATGGCAATGAAGAGCCACCCGTATTTGAACATATAATCGTCGATAATTCAGAAGATCTGGAGATTCTCTGAAATACTGTCTTTTGTGTAATGGGCAACCCTTTTTTTAAATAGGGTTTTTTTACCTACCGTCAAAGAGCTGAAACCGGCCTTATTCAAAATTCATTTTTATGTAAAGTATAATTTTTTTATATTCAACCAGGACATTAAAGGCTGTTTTAAAAGCAATTCCCTGAACAAGATTCCATATCGATCCAGCAAGAGGAAGGCATATAAGCTGTTCCAGGCGCTCAAACAGGTCATCAATGCTGTCTGATTTTTTCAAAAAGTCTTGGTAATGTGCCAGGAACAGGGGCAAATATTGGAATATAAAGGAATATCTATTTACAGTATTAGTATATCTTGATACTGAATTATTAATTATAATTTTAAATGTTTCAGGTCAGATATCATTTATTGCAGCGGACCGAACCCCCCTGTTCCCGTGCTGCGACCGGCAAACCCTGAACACAACCATTATATTGCAAAAAGGATGGAATGATATGGCTTACGATGAGGGACTTGCAGAAAGATTACGTGATCTATTACAGGATCAAAAAGAAGTGGAAGAAAAAAAATGTTCGATGGTCTTTGTTTCATGGTTTCCAAACACATGTGCTGCGGAATTGTAGGTGATAAACTAATGGCTCGTGTTGGAGCAGAAAACTATGGGGGCTATAATGACATCAAGTAATAATATTAATAAAGATTTTTCATTCAGGGTTTTGCCTGTAATTGAGAAACAGGTTTTCAGGATGGGTATTGCCGGCAACTACGGTATAGATTCTTCTGATGTTGAATGGGCCGCAGACCAGGGAGCTAATTACTGGGTATGGGGTCCTGGTTTTAAAAAAGTTACACCAGGGATTAAGGAAGTAATCAGAAAAGATAGAGAGAAGAATGTGGTGTCCCTGCTTGGCTGGGGATTTTTTGGCTGGCAGGTGCGCCAAAGTATTGAAAATGCTCTGCGCAAATTAAATACGGATTACCTGGATGTTTTCAAACTTGGGTGGCTGGGGCGGACATCAACTTATAGCAAGGGTGTTGTTGATTCATTATTGAAACTTAAACAGGAAGGTAAAATTAAGGCTATTGGAACCAGCATCCATGATAGGAAACGGGCCGGTAAATTGGCCTTGGACTCAGAATTTGATCTGCTGATGATTCGCTATAATGCAAAACATACTGGAGCAGAAGAGGATATTTTCCCGCATTTAAAAACCCGGAATCCTTGTGTTGTAAGTTATACAGCCTTGGCTTGGCAGCAGTTAATCAACCCTTTGAAAAATATTGAAATGCCTCCATGGCCGAGTAGCAAGGAAGAGGCTAAGATACCTCCTCTAACACCTGAACTCTGCTATAGATTTGTGTTGTCAAATCCTCACGTTCACCTGGTTCTGACAGGTCCGAAAAACAGGGAGCAGCTGATGATGAATTTTCGAGCGATACAGCAGGGGGCTTTAATTCAAGAAGAATTGGACTGGATTCGACAATATGGAAAACTAATCAGATCTAAGAAAAAATTTGATTACATCAAATAGGGTGGGCTGGGATCGGGCCACGCTAATAGCCTGAAATTACACTACTTAGTGAAAGTAAGGGAATGGCAGAAGAATATTTTTAAAAATTTCAAGGAATGTAATAATGAATACCTATAAAGTAGGATTGGTGCTGGGAAGCGGGGCCTCTCGGGGATGGGCACATATCGGGGCCATCGAGGCCCTTCAGGATGCAAATATCCCTATCCATCTTGTGGCTGGGTGCAGCGTCGGTGCTTTTGTTGGCGCGATCTTTGCCAGTGGCGGCCTGGAGCAGTTGAAAAAATATGTCATTGACATGGATGGGGAAAGCATGTTCTCCTTTTCAGACTTGAGCCTTATTAGATCTGGGCTCTTAGACGGTGATAAAAAACTTAGGGAACTCTTCTGTATGCATAGCGATAAAAAGAATTTTGATGAACTGGAGATTCCTTTGAAAGTTGTTGCTGCAGATATGTACTCCGGTGGCCAGGTGGTTTTAGATTCCGGCGACCTGCTCAAAGCGCTTAGGGCATCCATGTCTTACCCAGGCCTTTTTGCGCCCGTAT
>JAHJRE010000228.1 GCA_018831055.1 Bacteroidota bacterium | reverse complement strand
TTTCCGGTTGTACATCCTCCCCCATATCTTGGGAAACCAGTAATGAAGGGCTCCCAGGAAAGCGAATCCCGTTCCCCCAAACATTACATAATGAAAATGACCAACCACAAAATAAGTATCATGAACATGTATATCCGTTGCCAGCGCCCCAACAACCAAGCCTGTAAGGCCTCCGATGGAAAAAAGGAAGATGAACGACAAGGCATACAAAAGAGGGGTCTGAAGATCGATAGAACCCTTGTATAATGTGGCAATCCAGTTAAACACCTTGACTCCCGACGGAACAGCAACCAGGAAGGTAAGCAGGGAAAATACAAACAATGCTGTCCCGCTCATTCCTGAAGTATACATATGATGACCCCAAACAAAGTACCCTACAAAAGCGATGGCGAGGCTGGATATTACAATAGCCTTATAACCAAAAATGGATTTCTTAACAAATACGGGTATGATCTCCGAAACTATTCCCATTGCAGGCAATACCATAATGTATACTGCAGGGTGGGAATAAATCCAGAACAAATGCTGGTACAGGATGGGATCGCCTCCTATGGCCGGATCAAAGAACCCCACTCCAAAAGCCCTTTCTACAATGATCATCATGAGGGTAATCCCTACTACCGGAGTTGCCAGCACCTGTATCCAGGATGTGGCATACAGCGCCCAGGGAAACAATGGCATCCTGAACCACGACATACCCGGACAACGCATACGGTGCATGGTTACAATAAAATTCAATCCCGTAAGTATCGATGAAAAACCCAGGATGAATGCCGCCGTAACGGCTACCGTGACATTGGTACCGGTTTTAACGCTGTAGGGAGCGTAAAAAGTCCAACCAGTATCCGGAGCCCCTTCACCAAATAATAAGGTGCTGAGCGCCAGCAAACCACCCAGGATGTAAAGATAAAACGACAATAAGTTTAGCTTGGGAAAAGCCACATCGGGCGCTCCCAAAAGCAATGGTAGCGAAAAATTTCCGAAAATAGCAGGTATGCCGGGAATTATGAATAGAAAAATCATAATCACACCATGAAGGGTGAAAACGGCATTGTATTGCCCGGGATCCATGATGGTCTCCCCGGGGGCGATCAATTCCAGCCTCATCAATATCCCCAGCAACAGAGCCAGTATGAAAAAGAACACTATCGCGTAAAAGTACATCAGAGCTATACGCTTATGGTCCATGGTAAAGATCCAGGAACCTATCCCTTTCCGGACGTCGTAAAAATTAACGTATTTCCTGTCCTTATTTGCTATGTCCATTTTATATCAATTTTAATAACTTTTAATCATTTAATACCTCCTGTGATGCCGCCCGGCCAAAACCGGCATGTAAGTATTTTCAGGAAGCTTGTTTACCGGCCCTTTTCCTGCGACTTAAAATAAGATACAACAAAAATGAAAAAGCAAAAAACAGTACTACGGTTGCCGTCACTTTGGTTATGTTAAATACGTATTTCTTTCCTTCCGGGTCGTAGCTGAAACAATAACGCAATACTTTGT
The DNA here is from genome assembly GCA_018831055.1 of Bacteroidota bacterium. Classification (NCBI taxonomy): domain Bacteria; kingdom Pseudomonadati; phylum Bacteroidota; species Bacteroidota bacterium. The sequence continues at coordinate 50,459 of JAHJRE010000228.1, read as the reverse complement.
TGATGGTAGGTCCCGATTGTCCCCGGTTAGCCTCTACCAATGCCATCTTGAGATCGAAAGGAAGAAAATAAGTACCATACAAATAACGGGTTACCTTACCTTTCGGACTGATGGCGATGATCGTAGCTGCATGGATGAAATCCACGCCTTCCCTGATATACTTGAAACCAACGCTGTTCGTAAGCCGGGCGATATTCACGCTGTCGCCCGTGAGCCAATGCCAGGCCGTGGTATCAACTGCCCGCTTCACCTGCTGCGTGTAGTTTTTCTTCTTATCCCGCGCAAGCTGCCATGTCTCAGCCTCATTAAAACTTACCGTAATAACTTCGTAATCTTTGCCCAACTCCAGCTCCATTTTTCCAATCACATCCGCAACGCCATCGAGCAAGGGGCTGCAAATACCCGGACAAGTATAATAAACAAGCACCAGGACAGTAGGTTTATTGATCAGCGACACCAGCTGAATGGTGTCTCCGCGTTCATCAACAAATACAAGATCTTCAGGGATGTACTCATCCAGCTGTTCATAGATCCCGATCTGAGGTTCGTTTTCGATGTACTGTGACCAGCCAAGTACCGGAAGTACCAATAAAAAAAGAAAGGATAAAATATTTCTTCGTACCATAATAATTTCCTGTTAGCTGATCAAAAATAATAAAAAATGAAAGATATTCCTGTGCATTTGATTTTTAGAATGTTTCTACCCGCCTTTATAACAAGCAATGCAGTACCGCATTGCAAATTTAAGAATTGAAATGTTTGCTTTGCATAATTTTAAAATTTATACAGGCTTTAAATAAGGAAATGTGGTAAAGTGGAGGAATCTGCTCGCCCCCGGCCCCTCTCTGATCACACCACCTCACCCCCGGCCCCTCTCCTGATCACACCACCTCACCCCCGGCCCCTCTCCTGAAGGAGAGGGGAGACGTGACTGCAAAACTGAACCGGATTTGCCTTGATTGGCTTGATTAGCGCGGTAGCCCCTTCTCCTTCAGGAGAAGGGGTTGGGGGTGAGGTGGCAATATCAAAAGAGTTAAAGTTGCAATACAACTTTTTTCAATTTCTTTATTTTTTTCACTATATTTGTTTATCATCAACAACACACCCAATGAAACGAATCTCCTTTTTCCTGCTTCCCTTATTGATCCTGTTTTCCTGTAATACTGTGCAAAAGCCTGAACCTCAACAGGAAGAAACTGCAACAGTGGAATTTATTCGCACGGTTACGCTAAATGTGGAAGGTATGCACTGCACTGGCTGCGAGAATACTATCACAAAATCGGTAGGTGAACTGCCTGGTGTTAAAGATGTTACTGCCTCTCATACGGATGGCTTAACTACCGTGGTTTTTGATACCGTGCAGTCGGACCTGCCCGCAATCAAAGCCGCAATCGAAAGTAAAGGCTATACAGTCACCGGACTCATGGAAATGGCCACTGATACACTTTCTAATCCCTAATCTTTTGATTATTAAACCAAAACCACATAATTATGAAAAGATTTATCCCCTTTCTTATCCTTGCTATTTTCATGGCTTCCTGCATCAGTTACGAAGCTGAAGAAATACAAACCACTGCTCCGGTTAAAGACGGTGTTTTCGTCCATATCACCAGCGGCCCCGATGATCCTCACCGCGTACTCATGGGGCTGATGATGGCCAATAAAATGTCTGAATCACAGGATGTCATCGTTTACTTCGATATCAAAGGGATAGAAGTTGTTCTCAAAGATGCTCCCGATATCACTTATGCCCATTTTCCTTCCAGCTTTGAACAGTTAAAACAGCTTTCAGAAAAAGGTATTATCGTAATGGCCTGCCCCGGATGCCTGAAAGCCGCAGGTAAAACACCTGAAGATATTATGGATGGGGTGACCGTAGCTGATAAGGAAAATTTCTTTAACTTCACAAAGGGAAGGATTCTTACTTTAGACTACTAGGATTTACACCAAAGATCACACCGATTAGCACAGATTTCAATAATTTAAACTGATTCTAAATTTTTATATTTAGGTATTTGATTACTCAAATTATTTAACTTCGATACCGCTAACAGAAAAAATATGGCTATGAAGCGGAACATCTTCAAGCGGGTATTTTACTTCTATTACGACGGCTTCAGGAACATGACCGTTGGCAAAAGCCTCTGGCTGATCATCCTGATCAAGCTTTTCATCATGTTTGCCGTTCTGAGAATCTTCTTTTTCCCAAATTTCCTGAAATCCAATTTCGACACTGATAAAGAACGCAGCGATCATGTGATCGAACAATTAACCAATACCAAATAAGATCATAATGGAGAACATTGACCTCTTAGTAGTAAACTGGTCGCGGTTGCAATTTGCCCTTACATCTATGTATCACTGGCTTTTTGTGCCGCTGACTCTCGGACTGACCTTTATCATCGCCATTATGGAGACGATCTACGTCAGAACCGGCAATCCTGAATGGAAAAAAATCACCAAGTTTTGGATGAAGCTTTTCGGTATCAACTTCGCCATCGGAGTTGCGACCGGTATCATCCTGGAATTTGAATTCGGGACCAACTGGTCCAATTACTCCTGGTTTGTAGGTGACATTTTCGGTGCACCACTGGCCATTGAAGGCATAATGGCCTTTTTCATGGAGAGTACTTTCATTGCCATCATGTTTTTCGGATGGAATAAGGTGAGTAAAGGATTTCACCTGACGGCAAGCTGGCTGACTGCCATAGGCGCCAACCTGTCGGCCCTTTGGATTCTGGTTGCCAACGCCTGGATGCAGAACCCCGTCGGCATGCATTTTAACCCGGATACAGCCCGCAATGAAATGGGCAATTTCTGGGATGTACTCTTCTCTCCTACCGCCATCAACAAGTTTTTACACACGGTTTCTTCAGGATACGTGCTTGCAGCTATCTTCGTGATCGGCATCAGCGCCTGGTTCATCCTGAAAAAACGTGAGATCATCTTCGCCAAACGCAGCATCCTGGTGGCTTCCATCTTCGGGTTGATCATGTCGATATTCCTGATCATCACCGGCGACGAGTCAGCCCGCGAAGTTGCCCGTGTGCAACCTATGAAGTTTGCAGCTATGGAAGGAATGTACGACGGCCAGGCCAATGCTCCGCTCATCGCTATCGGACTTATGGAAAAGGTCAATCCCGACACTTCCAACCTCAAGGAAAAGGATTTCGCTTTCAAGATAGAGATCCCCAATATGCTTTCTTACATGGCCTTCCTGGATCCCCGTGCTTATGTCCCTGGTATCAAGGACCTTGTGAGGGGCAATGAGGAACAGGGCATCATTTCCTATTATGAAAGGATACGCCGGGGAAAGATCGCTATTAGCACACTGGCAGCTTATAAAGACGCCGTGAACAGCAATGATACCGAAAAAGCCGCCGAACTGCGCGCGAAATTCGAAGATCCCGACTGGGTAAATACCTACTTCAAAAACTTCGGATACGGCTATTACGACGACCCGGCCAAACTGATCCCCAATGTCCCGGTGTCGTTCTATTCCTTCCACCTCATGGTTATCCTGGGAGGACTGTTCCTGATCATCTTTATCCTGTCGACTATATACAGCTTCAGGGACAAGCTGGAGAAGAAACGCTGGTTCCTGTATTTGGCTCTTTGGAGCATTCCTCTTACCTATATCGCAGGAATGGCCGGCTGGCTGCTTGCCGAAATGGGCCGTCAACCATGGGTCATCCAGGATCTTATGCCTACCATTGCCGCCGTAACCCGTATTGAAGCTTCTTCAGTGCAGATCACCTTCTGGCTCTTTGCAGTGGCATTCACCATCCTGGCCATCGCTGAATACCGAATTATGTTAACCCAAATTAAAAAAGGACCAAAAGACGGAGGACAATAACCATGTTTGAAACATTATCACATTTAGCATTACAGCAATACTGGTGGGTCATTGTTTCCGTTCTTGGCTCACTGCTGGTTTTTCTGATGTTCGTTCAGGGCGGGCAGACCCTCCTGTACACCCTCGGAAAAACCCCGGTCGAACGTACCATCCTGGTTAATGCCCTTGGCAGGAAATGGGAGTTCACATTTACCACCCTGGTGACCTTTGGGGGAGCCTTCTTCGCCTCATTCCCGCTGTTTTACAGCACAAGCTTCGGCGGTGCATACTGGGTGTGGATGCTGATACTCTTTGCCTTCGTCATCCAGGCCATCGCCTATGAGTTCAGAAGCAAAGAAGGAAATTTTCTGGGTGCGAAAACCTATGAAGTCTTCCTGTTCCTCAATGGCCTGCTGGGAACCTTGTTGCTGGGAACCGCGGTTGCTACTTTCTTCACAGGATCGATGTTTTATATCGATGATAACAATTTTATGGATTGGAAGACACCCTTCCGGGGACTGGAACTGGCTTTCGATTTTACACGCTATGCCACGTTCATCAATCTCTCCCTCGGACTGGCCGTTTTCTTCCTGGCAAGGATACTTGGTCTCCTGTATTTTATCAATCACGTTGATAACCAAAACATAGTAGAAAGAGCCAGGAAAAGACTGCTTTGCAATGCTGTCCCCTTCCTGGTGTTTTTCCTGTTCTTCGTGGTGAATATCCTCGTGAGGGAAGGTTTTGCCGTCGATCCGGCTACAAAGGAAGTATATATGCAACCATTCAAGTATTTCCACAATCTTATCGGAATGCCGGTCGTGCTGATCATCTTCCTCCTGGGAGTGGTGGCAGTATTGTGGGGCATTGCCGTTCCCCTGTTCCGGTTTGAGAAATGCGGCAGAAAAGGGATATGGTTCGCCGGCTTTGGCACCGTATTGACAGTCTTTGCCCTTCTGAGTATCGCCGGGTTCAATAATACAGCATTTTACCCTTCGATCTACGACCTGCAAAGCTCACTGACCATAGAAAACGCCTCCTCCAGTCACTATACCCTCACCGCCATGAGTTATGTCTCATTGCTGGTGCCTTTCGTCCTGGCCTATATCTGGTACGCATGGCGTTCCATTAATAAACACCGCATCAGCGAAGCCGAAGTGATGGAGGGGGATGAGCATGTGTACTAGAAGGGGAGAAGGGAGAGGGGAGAAAGGAGAAGGGAGAAAGGGGACTGGTTTACTGGGGTACTGGGAGGCTGGGTATCCCAGCACCCCAGCACCCCAGCACCCCAGTCCCCCAGTATCCCCAGTATCCCAGCACCCATTTAACCATATAACAATATAACAATATAACACCATGTACACCAACGAAATCATCTGGTTCCTTCTCTGGCCGGTGCTGATCTTTGTCAGTTACCTGATCATCCGGTGGGCGGTACGCTACCAGGATAAAAAGCTTGGCCAGGAGTAAAAATACTGAAATTGTATTTTTCTGAATTCTGTTTGTCGGGATGACAGGCGAAACTTCAGGGTTTATGATGTTTTTCACCAAAATCGTTTGATCCGGTGAAAGAATTATGATTTTATATTCAGGTCTGCATATTCCGGTCGATAATGCCCACTTGAGTTACATTCCACCCATAATGAAAGCAAAAATCCACGGGTTTAGCTACCTTGCTGACAGCTTATGTTGATAATGCAAATTATTGTACTAACTTTAATGCGGCAAGGCACCAATATGCTTTACCATCAGAACGTAAGCAGCAAAACGATGGAAACGAAATCCATAGGGATTAAACTTATTGGATAATTAATCATCTTTCAATTATGTTTATAAAAGAAGAAATATCGGATAATGTAAAGGATTTTCAAAATTTATGTAAGGCACATAGGGTCAAATATCTTTATGCATTTGGTTCGTCTGTCACAACGAGATTTGATAAGGAACATAGCGATATAGATTTGCTCGTAGATATTGATACACCCGACCCTGTTGAAAGAGGGGAGGCACTTATCTCATTATGGGATACATTTGAGAGGTTCTTTAAAAGAAAAGTGGATTTACTTACTGAATCATCTATTCACAATCCCTACTTACGGCGTAGCATTGATTCGACAAAAGTTTTAATTTATGACGGAAGAAAGCAAAAAGTACTTGTCTGATATTATTCGAGCAATTGAACTCATTGAGCAGTTTTCAACATCAACTGCGAGTTTCCAGGAATACTTAATGGATCTTAAAACTCAAAGTGCTATTGAACGACAACTGAGCATCATTGGTGAGGCTGTTAATAAATTTGACAAACTTCAACCAGAATCAACACTTGAGAATGCCAGAAAAATTGTCGGGTTTCGAAACCGCCTGATACACACTTATGATGCGGTTGATCCGTCAATGATCTGGGCAATTCTTGTGAAACACCTGCCGCCTTTAAAGGAAGAGGTTCTTCAGAAGATAAAATAAATGCTCTATTGCTAACAATTAAGCATTTGGCGTTGCGCATCACAAAGCCTGAATCCCGGCCAATTTAAATCCTGTACCCGCCCATCCCTAACCAGTAAAACTTTATTGTGTTCTATTGTGCCTATTGTGGTTAGAATTCGACCCATAATAGGCACATTCCTGCTTCTTGTATGGTGACCACAGCATTCCTGTTCCCCACTACCGCTGAGACGGTAAAAACAGTTGATGAATCAGGCAAGGTACTTTCATTTTCCAGTTATGAATACAAATTCGTGAAATGATTCATAAAGCGCTGAAAGGCCGTATATTTTATTGACAATACACAGCAGTTTTCAACGTTTTTTCATCTGATTGCTCTTTACGAGTGACCTGACAGGTCAGTGATTCGGAATCGGCAACGAAAACCTGCCGTTATATTTGTAGGGAAAGGATGGATAATATGCTTAATGTTATTGCCAATTAACTAAAAAGCGATACTTTACAAAATATTCCTAATTTCTTGAATATATAGAATGTAAAAAATGATAAACTGGGATAATTCAAATAGGCTATATAAGATTTATTACAGATTTCGTCCTTATACATTTTTTATTTTAAAAAGAATTCAGAAGGGAGTATCTATTTTTTCAATAATAAGGACACAATTTCCTTTTATTTTACCTGATGCATCTATACCACCATCAATAGCCCTGGAGTTTTCAGGTTTTTGTGATATCAAATGTAAATATTGCAATAATCACTATAAGAAACGTGAAAAAGGCTTTCTAAATGAATCCATTTTAAATAAAATAATCAATGATTTTGGTGGTCATAAGGTTGAGTTAGTCGCTGTAGGAGGTGGTGAGCCAACTCTTAATCCATCTTTTGAAGCATTATCATTCAAACTGGCAAAGGTTACTAAATATTTATGCATTACAACAAATGGTCAGTGGCCTGACACTAAAATAGCTGACATACTTTTGAATTGTTCATATTCTCAAATAGATATTTCCCTGGATTCAGGAGGTAAAGAAATGTATGAATATTCCAGAGAAAAGGCATCTTATGACAGAGTAATTAGTAATATAAATTATCTGATAAAAAAGAAAAAAGAATTAAAATCAAAAACATTAATAGTAATTAGATTAATGATTAGACCATCTCAATCAAATTCATTTAAATCAGAAATAAAGTATTGGAGAAAAAAAGTGGATTTAGTTTTACCTCAGTATATAATTAAAACAGATATTTCAGACTATTCTGAAGATGTATACATACCTATTAACTTTATAAACAATTCGACACGTAGATGTACTATCCCTTTTAAAAATTTAAGCATTCGATGGAATGGGGATATACCAGTATGTTCCTATGCTGATAATCGATATCCTGAGCAATTAATAATTGGAAATATAAATAATGACAATATTTTTAATATATGGAATTCTCAATCATTCATTAATCTTAGAAATGCTCATAGGAAAAGATCATACAACAATATATTTTTTTGTAATCAATGCTTTGGAGTTTAAGAGTAAAATTTGTTTTTAACTTTCTACATTTATCTGGCCATAACAATAAAGCATTTTGTCTGTGCGCAATACAAAGCCTGAATCCCGGCCAATTTAAATCCTGTACCCGCCCATCCTTAACCAGTAAAACTTCTATTGTGTTCTATTGTGCCTATTGTGGTTAGGATTTGAACCGCAGTAGGCACACATTCCTGCTTCTTGCATCCTGACCCCAGTACCCAGTACCCCAGTACCCCAGTTCCCCAGTATCCCAGTTCCCAGCCCCCAGTATCCCAGTTCCCAGCCCCCCAGAACCCTCATTTTATCTCTTGCACTGTTCCCCTTGATTCCCCGGCATGAATCAGGAACAAAAGTATTGGAATTAACTGACAGTACTTGGATGGTTAATAGCCGTGTGAACGGCAACGGCTGCAGATAAGGGCGTTGAATATTATGAGCTTTAATGAAGGGTAACAATGGTCAATGTCTTTGGATATTTCTAATAATTTGGTATACACTTTTCCTGAAAATTTCGTATCTTAGTATTTTGTGTTTGTCCAGGAAATGAAAGGTTATTTTCTGCATCAGGAAACATTGACTGGGGTGGGTAAACCTGATAAAAAAGCGTAAAAAATCCTGGACAATAGAGGGGTATGAATGTGTAATTTCCATAACATTCACCATTGTATGGGCTGGCAAATTTTTATTAAATAACCCAAGAACATGAAATACAGCACATTACTTGCCGGCATTTTGATAGGAATATCTGCTACCGGGTTTTCCCAGGAACCATTAATTATGCTGACTTTCACTGCTGACAGCAACCAATATCATGTAGATATTGACAGTTTATACATCAAAAACCTGTCTAAGGATTGTGATACCATCCTGTATGCTCCAGACACCATATTGCTGCTCGATTATATAACTAAATTACAGGATCATAATACAACAGGACAGGATGTTGTTTTTATTTCTCAAAACTATCCCAATCCTATTAAAGGCAAAACAATTATCAGACTCAGCTTAAGAAATACTGAAAGTATTATAATCACCGTATTTGATATCTTAGGAAGAAGCCTGATTCATCAGAAATTCCATTTATGCAAGGGTAACCATCATTTTATATTCTACCCGGGAATGGATAACATTTATTTCCTGAATGCTATGACTGCGTATGAAAGTCATACGATAAAAATGTTCAATATACCATCCAAACTTTATATGCATGGAATCTGTAAACTTGAATATAATGGGTTTCAAACCGGCACAGAAGAATACAGAAAAATAACTCCCTTAAATAATTTTACTTTTGTTTTAGGAGATCATCTGAAGTATACAGCATATACCATCCTCGGTGAAAGATCAATAACCAGCTCACCATCAAACGATGAAACCTATAGTTTTCATTTTACCGGAGAATCCTGTACAGGCACTTCAACAGTCTCCGATATTGATGGAAATATATACAATACAGTACAATTAGGTTCCCAATGTTGGATGAAAGAAAATCTTAAAACAACAACTTACAGAAACGGGACCCCCATACCGAATGTGACAGATGATTATACCTGGAATAACCTGACATCAGGGGCTTATGTATGGTATAACAACGATATTTTCTGGAAAGATAAATATGGAGCTCTATATAACTGGTATGCAACAGTCGATACAAACGCTCTCTGCCCAACAGGCTGGCATGTGCCCACGAAAACTGAATGGACGGATATGATAAACTATATTGGTGGAAACTTTTCTCCACATGGGAACGAAATTAAATCCTGCAGACAAATCAATTCACCTCTGGGAGGAATGTGCAATGTGAGCGGTCATCCCAGATGGATTGAAGATATTTATTCAGGAAATTATGGTACAGATAAATTTGGATTTTCAGCCCTTCCCGGTGGACTCCGCGGTGAAGAGGCGGCGTTCTACGACTTTGGCAGACATGGACTTTGGTGGTCATCCAGTGAATCTATACCAGAATCCGATGCATGGCTGATATATCTTGATTATTACGCAGGATACATAATTATGGAGGATTATGTAAAAGTCAGCGGGTTCAGCGTGCGATGCATCAAGGATTAATAGAGTTTTTCAACATTTTATCCCTTATTAAAATGGACCAATAAAGGAATTAATAGAAAATTCACATAAAATTTTCACACTGGCACCATCAAGGGCTCCGGCCCTGTCAGAGACTTTTATCCCATAAAAATGGCATGGGCCAGGAATTACAAATTTCTATTTTATAAATGCATTGACAATCATCGCTTCTCCGGGATCCAGGTTAATTATCCTGAATGAACCGGCAGCGGCAGGAATAACAAAGGTTTCTGCATAATTAAACTGAGCTCGATGGCCCGAATCTGTTTCAATAATTATGGAACTGCCCTTGACAAGGTTCATCACCATAAATTTATTCTTTGTCGGGATATCTATCCGGGTTTTCAGGTGTATCCGGTGAACATCATAAAAATGTTTATTATGCGTGGGCAAATGATAGAGTTCCCACCCATCACCCGTTTCAATCAGCTCTGGCTTTGAAATGAGCTTTTCAACAACATACTTCCCCTTCCTGTGAAAACAAAGATTGGCCATTGCCCGCTTAATATTTAACGGACGGGGCTTCCCATCCAGATCCGGACGTACCCAGTCGTACATTTTAAAAGTGTATATGTATGGAGTTGAACTAATTTCCAGTACCAGGTTGTTCTTCCCGGATGCGTGAATGGTACCGGGTGGGATCAGGAAAAAATCATGTTTCCGGGCTGGAAGTTTCCGGACATACTTTTCAATTTCCAACTCCTTCATCCCAAGGAAACTCTCATTTAGTGACCTCTCAAAAAAACCGGGATCTATATCATCCTGAAAACCCAGGTAAACACATGTATTTTCTTGGGTATCCAGGATATAATAGGTTTCTTCCTGGGTAAAACTCTCGTTAAAATGCTCCCTGATATACTCCAATTGAGGATGGCATTGTACCGACAGGTTCCCGCCGTTGAATGTATCCAGGAAGTCGAATCGAATCGGAAACTCATATCCAAAGCGCTCAAATGCCTCTCCCTGTATGGCAGCAGCCTCCTGGAACATAAGCATGTCAAACGAAACCTCAAGCATTTTCCCCGAACTTTCGAATATTATCCCGTTTTCAGGAACGATGAGTTCGAATGACCATGCATAGTTGGGCACATCCTTATTCAGCCCTTCGATATTTTTTAAACACCAGGTGCCTCCCCATGCTCCCGGCTCAAACCATGGCCTGACCCTGAAAACATTCCTGCTCAGAAAATGCAATGCTTCACGGATATCATGGCCATGTGCCCAGCTTAGCTCTCCGGCACGTTGTGCATCTGCCACTATATCAATTTGATGAAGCAGGTCTTGCTTATGCCGGTTCAAAACGATCCAGTCTACAAAAAAGAACCTTTTGTACATGGATTTTATGTCCGTCGCCGCAGATGCACCAAGGTTCGTGATGGATGCAGCTCTTGCTCTGTATTGAAGTTCATTTTTGGGCAAATCGAAATACACCAGAAATCCAGGTGTTTGAAACAAGGCTGCTCCGGGGCCATAAATAATATTCAGGTCATATAAGGCATCCGGCTTTATCTGTTGAAGCTTCACCGGATCAAAAAAATCAGCAAGTCCAAGGGTCGTCCTGGTACCGAAAAGAGGATCATTACCGCCAAGAAAAGGTTCGATAAGGGCTGAGATTTCCTCCTCCGTTTTCATAGCTTCCCGGATATCCATCCATTTCACCCGTTTTCCCATCTGTTTGAAAAAGGAATCGAGCTGTTCTCTGATATCCTCAAAAAAGACGCCCTGATACCCTTCAAGGATAACCAAAGAATGCTTTGCCAGTTCCCCGGCCAATGAATCACATCCTGTTTTGATCTTATCCTCTGCCAGATTATGCGAAGGATAAATCGTATAATGGCCCGGTCCGCTTTCCGGCTTTTCTGCAGGGATAATGTACTGACTTGTTTTTCTCATGTTTCCCATAAATTTCCCCGCATTATTCTTTGTGTTTTGTTCTTCATTACAGGAGTTTTCCGGGTGATCTTAGATTTTTATATGCCAGGAACAGCAAATAAATGGCACATCCCACGAATACAAGCATTCCGGCAATAACGCCTCCCATATCCGTGATCTTACCGGCCAAAGGAGGTATGAATGCACCTCCCGACACAGCCATGATAATGAGTCCTGATATTTCATTCGTGTGTGATGAATATCTCCCGGCCGTTAAAACAAATATCAATGGAAATATATTTGACGATGCCAGTCCCATCAAAAACATCAATACCAGGGCAAAAACAGGAAAAGGCGACCAAAGGAAAACCAGCAGACTGACCAGGGTAGCCCAGGCGGATATCAAAAGAAAATTGCGGGTATTTATCCTGGTTAACAGGAGCGCCCCTGAAAAAGTACCAAGCATCTTACCGAAAAAGTACAAACTTCGTCCCATTTTAGCAGGTTCCGGCTCCATACCCAGTCTTTCCATCAGGAACTGACCGGATGTCGAATTGATCCCTACATCTATGCCTACCAGCAGAAATATTCCAAGTACCATGAGCGCAATATAAGGCTCCCCCAGAAGCCTGAGGGCCGAAGTAAAAGAAGCCCTCCTTCCTTCAGTCCGTGTTTCGGTGATTTTTGTCAATTGCAACCATAGTACCGAAAGGATGGAAAACACCCCGAAAATCAGAAATACAAGCTTCCAGTTTCCATATCGTATTGCAAAAAAGGAAGCAAGATAGGGAGCAATCATAGATCCTACCGCTTTGACAAACTGGGAAAAACTGAGAAAACTTGACCTTGTTCTTTGCGGAACCACATCAATGAGCAACGGATTAGCCGAAACCTGGATGATGGTATTGCCTATACCCAGCAAAGCAAAACCTATCAGCAATGTAGGAAATGAATAATAGAAAAAAGGAAGCAACAAGCCACCGGCTGTTATCAGCATACTAATGTTGACCATATTTTTCTTCCCTATCCTGTCCTGCAATATACCTACAGGAACCGACAGTATAAAAAACCATGCAAAAACGGCCAATGGGATTAATTGAGCCAGTGTGTTGCTCAGTTGAAAGTCGGCCTTTGCATTATCAACACCGATCCCAACCAGATCGCAAAAACTCATTATAAAAAAAGCAAATAGTACCGGAGAGACTATTAACAGAGAGACTTTTCCTGGTTTCATATTATCATGCATTAATGATCCTTCACCAATCGGGAATAAAAATCAGGAACACATAAGCTTGCACTGCCACTTAATGCAGCTTCTTCCTGGAGTGATGAAAAAATGATTTTAACCTTTACGCCTTCCTTTAAAAGGGTTTCATCCAATTCTCCTGCAAAAAGGACATTGGATGTTGAAATATTCCCTCCTGCAACCAGGCACCCGGCCTCAAAACTTTTCAGCCACGGTGCAAGAAAAGTACCGAGGTTCCTGCCGAATTTCCTGAAGATTTCACGCTCCGGACCTTCAATTCCAGCCAGTTCAGCCAACTCTTTCACCCCTTCGATACTTTTCCCCAAGCGCAGAGAATACTCTCTTTGGAACCATCGTGTAGAAAAATAATCATCAGCGATGGAGTCACCAAACGGAATATGGTAAAGAAAACCATCATCGGGTATGCCATAAATACCGGCAACGGGAAGGTGATCGAGAATAAATGTGGTACCGAACCCGGTTCCAAGGGTAACAGCCAGAAACCTTTCATATTCAGACGCTTCTCCCAATATCGACTCTCCAATGGCAAAACAGGATGCATCATTCAGGAACCTTACCGGGAAATCTTCCGACACCAGGAATCGTTCATGGATCTCTTTACGGATATCAATGCCATAAAGTGCTTCATACTTTCCCACTCCTTTAAACCAGGCAATACCATTGTGGTAATCAAAAGGTCCGGGCATTGCAAAACCAATCCCCGCCAAAACATTAAAATCGTACCCTGAGGCAGATTTCCTGATGGCTTCTGTCCACACTTCAATAATGGATTCACCGGAAGAATGGCTGTCAACAGCAAGTCTTGCCCGCGTTCCTTCCACCAGTTCACGGGATTCAAGATCGTAAAGCTGGCATGTTATGTGACTGCCTCCGATATCAGCCCCTATTGCGAATTGCTTCATCATTCAAGGAAAATTAAGCATTTCTGCTTCATTAGAAGCAGACAAAGTTATTCTTTTTCCTTAGCAATTATTGAAATACATGTAACTTTGGCCTGGACCCCAAACACCATTAATCTAACAGTAAAACAGATAACTGTTTACGGGAAATCTCAGGTAACATGATAACCATTATTCGCCTTTTCCTATGGATATCCATGACAGGTTTTATTCTCCAGGCATCTGGAAACCTGCCTCATCAGATCACAGACACCACCGGTTTTTTAGTCGACAAACCTTTACTATATGTTGATAATACAGCTATTATTCTAACTATGGGACAGTCGAACGCAACATCTCACGGGCAGGGTGATTATGATTGTCGCAATTCTATTTATGAATATTTCCGGGGAAACTTATACAAAGCTTCAGAACCATTGCTTGGAGCCCCGGGCAATGGAGGGTGCAGTGTCTGGACACGTCTCGCAGATATGCTGATTGACAGCGGGTATTATCAACAGGTGATCCTGGTCAATACAGGAATCGGGGCAACTACCGTTCAATGCTGGTCGGAGGGTGAATGTAACAAAGAACTCAGGAATACACTGCAATTTATTAAAGAAGACAGCCTCAGTGTCACCCATGTGTTCTGGCACCAGGGTGAATCTGATAATCTGGAAGAAACAAGCAGGGAGGATTATAAAAAACATCTTCAATGTATACTGGCATTATTACAGGAATATGGTATCCATGCTGATTTATATGTATGCCGGGCCAGCTATCACCCGGCAATGATCGGTATTAAAGACAAGGGAGTGGACTCACGCATTCGCAGCGCGCAAACAGAATTCATCCTGGAAAACGAAAATGTTAGACCAGGCCCGGATACGGACCAATATGACCATGTAACCGAAAGACACGACGGGGTTCATTTTTCCAGGAAAGGCCTTAACAGGTTTGCATATGATCTTTTTATTTCCATCACCAAATAGATACCCAATGAAACTCAGCCTTTGCAATCACCATGTTACCTGGTTTTCCCTGCTACTTATCCTGTTTGCCTGCCAATCCACTCATCAAACTGAAAATAAGGACATTGAAGAGCTATTCAGCAATCCGCCTGTAAAAACAAGACCCTATGTATGGTGGCACTGGATGGGCCCTAATTTTTCGAAAGAGGGTATAACCAAGGACCTGGAAGCCATGAAAGAGGCCGGGATTGGGGGGGCAACCATTTTTAACATTACCTCTGCCGTTCAGGAAAGCCATGCCCCTACAATGAACAACCCCTGGCCGGAACAGACATACCACAGTGCCAGGTATTGGGAAGCAGTCCGTTTTGCTGCATCTGAGGCCGAAAGGCTGGGACTTGAAATCGGCCTGCACAACACCGTCGGATATTCAACCACGGGTGGGCCCTGGATAAACGAAGAAAAAAGCATGCAAAGACTGGTATGGAGCGATACAACGATTTCAGGGGAAAACGAACAAGTATTGAAGCTTGCTTTGCCTGAATTGATCGCGGATGAAGGATGGGGCGCCACGGGCAGGAAGCTGTCGTATTTTCAGGATATTGCGGTTATTGCTGTTCCGGAAGGAAAATCAGTATTACAAACCGGTGAAATCCTGGAACTAACGAAAGAGTATAACCAGGAAGAAGGACTTTTATGGGAAGCAAGACCGGGGAAATGGCAAATATACAGGATAGGACATGCCTCCACGGGAAGACCTCCGCACCCCGTTCCGGATGACCTTATCGGCAAGGTGCTGGAAGCAGACAAGATGAGTGCAGAACAAAGTCTTTGGCACTGGCAAAATGTTATCGATCCTTTAAAAGAGCATGTTGGGGATTATCTGGGTACATCATTCGCGCATATGCTGATCGACAGTTATGAAGCAGGCCTGCAAAACTGGACACCTGGTTTCAGAGAGGAATTCATTGCATTAAAAGGATATGATCCTCTTCCCTGGATAATAACGATGGTTCCGGTGATCACTCAGGATGAAAGCTCCGGAGTGCCTTTGCGTTTTATCCAAAATGAAGAGATGACAAGGCGTTTTGAATGGGATTACAAAGATGTGATTAACCATCTTTATTTCAGGAATGGCTTTGAGACCGGGAAAAAAATCCTTCAGGAAAATAACCTTACCCTGCAATTTGAGCCTTACGGAGGTCCATTCAGTACTCCTCAGGGAGTGGCCCTGGCTGATTTGCCCATGGCAGAATTCTGGACGGGAGGCACCGGCAGGGTCAACCCCCTGGTTCCGGCCGCAGCCAGAGCAGCAGGTAAGACTGTCGTAGGTGCAGAAGCCTTTACAGGCTGGCCCACCAACAGCATGTTTACTGAAGATCCCGCCTTCCTGAAGAAAAGCGCAGATGGAAGCTTTACCAATGGGATAAACCGCCTGGTGCTTCATCATTGGGTTCATCAGCCTTTTGATGACCGCTACCTGCCCGGAATGTGCATGGGCTGGTGGGGTACCCATTTTGGCAGGAACCAGACCTGGTTCGAGCCGGGAAAAGCATTTTTCCTTTATCTCGCAAGATGCCAGGCCCTCCTGCAGTATGGTGAGCAACCTTCCCCGTACCTCTGCTTCGAAACTACCCGCAACTTCGCCGATGTGATCCCGAAAAACGACTTCCTTGAAGCCGATATCAAAGTTATCAATGGAAATATCCAGCTTCCTTCCGGCAGAACTTACCCATTCATGGTTTTTCATGACAGCCTGATGCTGCCTGAAGTGTTATTAAAACTGGAAAGACTTATTCATTCCGGCGCCTGCATCGTATCTCCCAAACCTGTTTCCTCCCCAAGCCTGAAGGATTATCCCGGGTGTGACTGCATCACAGACAGCCTTGCAGATTTGATCTGGGGAAATAAAAGCTTTAACAAATATGGCAAAGGACAGGTATTTACCAGTCTTGATGCATGCGGGGCATCCTTAAAAACAGATGCAGGGATCAGACTTGAACCAGGAAGGGCATCAAACAATATAAAGGTTGTTCACAGAAAGGCCCGGGAAATTGATATTTTTTTCATAGCAAATATATCAGACAATGCCATGCTTTTCAATGCCTCTTTCCCTGTTTCCGGTAAACAGCCTGAGTTTTGGCAGGCTGAAGACGGAACGATAAGGGATGCCTTAGTCTGGGAAGAAAATCAAGACAACACCACTGTTCCGGTCTTCCTGGAAGGAAATCAGTCGGTTTTTATTGTTTTTCGCAAACAAACCCTGAATGCTGACCATCCTGTGTCCGTAACCCTCAGCGATACAATAAATCATTGGACGATACGAAGATACGATAGTGGTAAGCTTGTTTTCTTCGCTTCAGCGCCCGACACTGCAATCGTAAGCTACGCGTCAGATAAAAAGACAGAAATTGTCACCCCGGCCACAGAATCCATTGAAATCACAGGAACCTGGGATGTCCGGTTCATCCCCCCTTACGACACATCATTTTCTTTGCAATTCTTTGAATTATCTGATTTTAGCATTAATCCATCGGATAAAGTGAAATATTTCTCAGGAACCGCCATATACCGAAATACCTTCCACCTGGATTCCATCCTGGTCGAAAAAAATAATATGGTAAGGCTAGACCTCGGCGAATTACATGATATTGCAGAAGTAACTGTTAACGGTTCAAAAGCCGTAGTACTCTGGCATCCACCCTATATCACAGAAATAACAGGATTACTGAACAATGGAACAAACCATATCGAAATAGCAGTAACTACAAACTGGGCCAACCGGCTGATTGGTGACGAACAGGAGCCTGCTGATTTCGAATGGGGCAATGACCGGGGAGAATCGTTCGGCAGAGCTTTGAAGGCATATCCTGAATGGTTCATTAACAATAAACCACGGCCATCACAGGGAAGAAAGACTTTTGCCACATGGTTTTACTACCGGTCCGGCAGCAAAATACAAGCAGCAGGGTTATCAGGCCCCGTAAGAATAATGTTCGATCAAGGTTATGAGTTGCATTAAGAGGTATAAATCCAAACAATTTAGCAGAAAACTTATATTGTGTAGTTTGGATTAAAAACTAAGAATTCATACCAGTCCCGACTTGTCGGGAAGGCCAGAAGGTGGATAAAATCAGGACTATTTTAATGTGAAACTTTAACCAATAATATAACCGGTATAATACAAGATTAAACCTCAATTTCCAGCATGATTCCCTTCTTCCCGGGAACAACTTCACCAATTATCTCAGCTGATGGATAACCTCCTGTCCTTAAATCTTCAATTATATTTTCAGCGTCTCCGGGTTTGACGCAAATCAGTAAACCGCCAGAGGTTTGTGCATCCATAAGCAGCATCTTTTCATTGTATCCCAGGCCTTTATCCATAGTGCAAGCTTGCTCCGCAAAATCGAGATTACGAAAAGCAGCACCCGGTATGCAGCCTGCTTCGATCAGGCTTAGGGTTTCGGGCAACACCGGAACCGAAGATGCTCTGATCCTGAGAGTTACACCACTGGCCATGGCAAGTTTTATGGAATGCCCGGCCAAACCGTACCCTGTAATATCCGTCGCACACCGGATACCGTAATTATTCATGATCGCCGCTCCTCTTTTATTGAGAAGCTTCATATTATCGATGGCCGTCTGGTATGCCTTCTCTGTGCATAATGCATTCCTCCTGGCTGAGATCATCACTCCTGTACCAATGGGTTTGGTTAAAAGCAGTAAATCCCCGGCTTCAGCCGCTGCATTGGTTACCAGTTTTTCAGGATGCACCCATCCCGTGACGGCAAGGCCATACTTTGGCGTATCATCGGTGATCGTATGGCCTCCGGCAATCACTCCACCGGCTTCCACGACTTTATCCTGCCCGCCTTTTAGTATTTCGGCCAGCACTTCCAGCGGTATCCCGGCAGGGAACATCATCAGATTCAGCGCCGTCAGCACCTGCCCCCCCATGGCATAAACATCGCTTAACGCGTTGGCTGCCGCTATCTGACCAAAGTCATAAGGATCGCTGCAAACCGGCGGGAAAAAATCCGTTGTCAATATAAGGGCATAATCATCCCTGAGTTTATAAACCCCCGCATCGTCATGGGCTTCTGTCCCGACAAGCAGATTTTCATCGTGTATCATGGGGATCCCTTTCAGCACTTCACTTAATGCTTTCGCGGGTAACTTTACCGAACACCCCCCTTGTTCAACAGTAGTTAACAGATCAAATGTCATTCTTTAGCTGTTGTTATAGCTGTATCGACCGCCTGGCCTTGCGTATGCTTGTGAATATCTCATAGGCATTGGATACCTTTCCCACTCCCAATGCCTCCAGTTTATTATGAAATTTCAAACAGGTTCCGCAAACAAGAAGCTCTATGCCCATGTCCTCCATTCCACGGAAAGTCGGTAAATGAGGCGAATCATCAAGTACCAGGAAAACCCCGGAGTTGTAAAAAACGATCTTCGAAGGCCTCTCTTCCTGGTACAAAATGGCTTCCAGGAATCCTTCCATCAGGATCTCTCCCAAAGCTACCGATCCTTCGCCAACGTAATTCTTTGCAAAAACCATAACATAATCACTTCCGCATAAACCTGTATCTTCCTGGCAGTAATCTTCAGGATGTAGCATTTCCGGCTCGCCCGACAATTTTCTGATCCAGATCTCAAACAATCCCTTGTCTTCCGATAACAAGGCTTCCACCCCATTATCAGCAAGAAAACGGAGAACATTTTCTTTCGACTCGTTGTTGTCGATGATTATCTTGATCTCCTCATCCGTGCCGGCCTCTTTCAGCGCCTTTTTAGTTTGAATAAGCGGAGCCGGACATTTCAAACCTCTGGCATCAACTGTTATCATTATTGAAGTGTAATTGTTGGTGAAAACGGTTAAGCCCACGAAGATAATATTTTTCTACCCGTAAATTTAGTCGCTATGTTTCAAATAAAACTCAGTTCATTATAATTGTTGTTTATATGAAACCCACATGTACTGCATATAAACACACTAATTACATGGACTAACCCATGCTTCATCAAAAGCGATCCTCAAGGTTGATCCATTGTCAGTTTTATTGGAATTTACCAGCAGTACAGCTTCCACTCCGTTCGGGAACATCATCACCATGCTTTGAATGGCCCTGTTAAAATCGGTTTCCGGGCCCCTTGTCCCTCCTTTGCTTGAGTATTTGCCATGGTCACCACTACCCGTACCCCATAATCCCAGGTCCTTTTCCAGGATAATCTCGCGCTGATCCTTAGATATTATGGTAGCGTTATCGTGAATAAAATACGCCAATACCTTTGCAAGATCCATTGATGAAAGGACCAAACCACCGGATCCTCCATTCAACTCGGGATCGCTGGATGCTCCCCAACCAACATTATTGTTTCCATCCCGGAACGTACTGTCGAATGGATACTGGTGAGCACGGGTAAAGGCGGTATTATCATAATAATTGTTTATGGCGGAAATAGTCATCGGTGCATCAATACCAAGTTTGTCGAATATATTTCTCTTGATGTAGTCGAAATAGGCTTCGGCTGTCATGAAATTGTACTCAGGATCTGAAGCATCCAACCCATATTCCATCTCAGTGATCAGCACCCTAATCAATGTGAAGTTACCATTCTGATATTTATCGACTCTGGCCGGATCAGCCGGCAGAGTAATGGCGGTATACATCTGATCGGTAGTAGGCATTATTCCGGGAGACCAGTTCGTGTTGTCAGCACTATATCTAAGCCCGGTTTTCATTTGGAGCATTTTCTCAAAGGTTACTTTATTCACCGACGACGCTTCATAATGATCAGTATGCATCCCATCCTTCCAACGTTGTGGAAGATATTCGCGGATCAGCTCGGTCTCTTCAATGCCATGCTTTTCCAATACCTGCATCAAGGCAATTGTGCCAATAAACTTACTTACACTTGCCACATTCATCCTGACAAATTCAGTCATTTCAACAGGACCTCCCGGGTCGGAAGCATAAACAGACTTTCCCCCTGCTTCCGCGTGGTATAGATTCCCATTTTGATTTACAGTGAATTGATAACCTGCCACCGGATTGGCAGGATCATTCAATGCTTCATTAACATTCTGAATAAACAAATCGATGTTAAACTGTGGGGTTGGATCACAAAGCGTCTGGCTATTGTCATCTTTTTTACAAGAACTTAGAAATAGTAGTATTAAAGGCAATAATGCCAAAAGTATGTATTTAGCCTTATCAATATATGCCGAAAAGTGAATGTATATAGTTCTCATATTAACAGATTTAAGTATAACATTTAATTAACACTTAATAGCAACATTTTTAAGCTCCCATTCGTATCTTTAACAAATATTTAACAAATTCAAAAGCATCCCATGACAACCCCATCAAAACCTGAATCCATCTGCTGTCCGGAATTCGACCCCATGCCCTGGGACGATAAAACACTCGAATGGCAGGATAAGAAGTTCATCAAGGCCAGTGTATGTACTTTTTTCTACATGCCACTGAACTTCGGAAAAATCATGAAGAAACTCGATAAATCCGTTAGAGACGCCGGTGCAGAGATTCCCGGCTGGCTTTGCCTTTCCGATCATACATCCAAATGGAGCATGGATGTGTACCTTGCTGTCGATAAGGACATCCCCGGTGCGAATAATCTGACGTTAAGCGGAAAGTTTTACAGCAAAGTGTATGAAGGTCCGTTCCGGGATACCAAAAAATGGACCGAAGATTACAAGTCCATCGTAACGTCGAAAGGAATGGAAATCAAAAAATGGTACATGTGGTACACCACCTGCCCGAAATGTGCAAAAAAATACGGGAAGAATTATGTGGTGATCATCAGTCTGGTTGAATAAAGTCTACATCCTGATTTCTGCTGCCAACAAGGCTAAAGTCCTGAATTATTATCAAACGTTATATTTTCGGACTGGAAGGAGAACTATTTTTTCTTCTTAAAAAGCCTTTTGAAGAATTTCTTTACCCCGGTTTCTTTTTCGATCGTATCGGATTTCGGAGCAGGATCTGTTTTTGCAGGCTTTTCCTGTATTTCTTCCTGCTTATCCTTACCCCCAAATAGCCTCCGGAAGAAACCATCAGCTCCCTTTTGCCGGTATGGGTCGCAATCCATGCTTTCATAAATGTATTCAGGGATCTGAAATGGTTTCAGGAATTCCTTCTTCAAGGCAGGATCTTTTTCGGTTCCTTTTAACAGTCCTGCAGCCACCGGTAATGCAAGTGCCGATCCGGAACCGTTGGCACTGCTGAAATGTATGTCGGGTGTCGATGCCCCAACCCATACACCGGTCACCAGTTCAGGTGTATATGAAATAAACCATGCATTTGAATAATTGTGGGCTGTACCGGTTTTTCCGGCCAAAGCGCAATGGATCCCGTATCGGTTCCTCAATGCCGTTCCAGTGCCCTGGTTAATCGCTCTTTGCAGGATCGCTGTGATCACCTGCGCGCTATATTCTGTGATTACACGTGCTGTTTCACTCTTATCACTTTCATACAGGATACTGTCGTTGGCGTCACTAATCCTGGTGATCATATAGGGTTCCGTCATCATACCATCATT
The DNA here is from genome assembly GCA_018831055.1 of Bacteroidota bacterium. Taxonomy (NCBI): domain Bacteria; kingdom Pseudomonadati; phylum Bacteroidota; species Bacteroidota bacterium. Next base: position 28,008 of record JAHJRE010000228.1, on the reverse strand, counting down.
TGCGAAAGCACCAAATGCCCTCACGATTTCATATAAAGAGACATCCAGGGTGCCCAGGGCCACCGAAGGGGCATCTTCAGGAAAATCAGGCAGCTTCAGGCGGGAACCCATCGCTGCCAGACTGTCGGAGGGAGTCTTAAAATACAGATCAACGGCCGGGAGGTTCATCGAATGAGCCAATGCATACCACAAAGCAACTGTACTGTCAGTCGTAAAACGATGGTCAAAGTTCTCCGGCCTCCAATCATCATATTCAGGATAGGATTTCTCTTCATTTTCAAGGTAAGTGCAAGGCGTTGCACCCGATTCCAGTGCAGCCGCATAAAGAACAGGCTTGAATGCCGACGCTATCTGCCTGTGCGACAACACCATATCAAAAGGCAAAATACGGAAATGATTCCCTCCTACCCAGGAAAGAATTTCTCCGGTACCCGGTCTTATCGCAAAAACAGCCGCATTCAGCATCTTACGGTAATACCAGATACTATCAAAATGGCTGATGTTCATGGTCTTTATCCCATCCCAGGAAAACAGGCTCACATTCCTTTTAGCAATGTCCTTGTCGGGATGAGGACTTTCCCTTTCCATAGTCCGGTACCATAGCTTCCGGATCCCCCCGGCTTCAAGTTCTTTGTCAAGCTTATTCTGCATTTCCTTCATGTGCTTCCGGGCTGATTCCATTGCCATTTTCTGGAGTTTCAGGTTCATGGTCGTATAGATCTTCAAACCGTCGGTCTCCAGAATATAGTTCCTGCCGCTTCGCTGATTTATCTCTTCCAGCAGGCCGGAAGCCTGTTTCCTGACCTGATAAATAAAATAACCCGCCGGTGGATTGATGCTAAGGTTGGAATAACTTATTACAAGAGGCAGTTCTCTGAGGCTGTCGGAAGTTTCAGGATCAAGATAACCGGCATCCTCCATCAGATTAAGCACGGTGTTGCGTCGTATCTCTGAGTTTTCAGGATTCAGGACGGGACTAAAATACGTGTTGGCCTTCAGCATGCCGACTAAAACAGCAGATTCCTCAACCTTCAGCATATTAGCCGGCTTACCGAAAAAACGCTGTGCAGCTGATTCTATCCCGTAAACATCTTCTCCGAACGGCACCGAGTTCAGATACAAGAGTAAAAGTTCCTCCTTGGAGAAAACATCCTCAAATCGTGTGGCCAGGATGACCTCCCTGATTTTGTTTACAGGCATGCTCAGCCAACCGCTGTTTTCACGTCCGTAAAGGTTTTTCACCAGCTGTTGCGTCAGCGTGCTGCCTCCTCCCCCACTCCGATCACCCAGGAAGATACTTCTTACCAGCACGCGCATATAACTCCGTGTATCGTACCCCTTGTGGGTAAAAAAACGCTTATCTTCTGTAGCCACCAGAGCCTGAACCAAATGCTCAGGGATCTCCTCCCTGCTGATATTAGTGCGGTTCTCCGCAAAATACTTCCCTATGATAGTGCCATCAGAAGAAAAAACCAGAGAAGCCTCCTCATTACTAATGTCAGATATCGCCTCCCTGCCCGGCAAAGGCCCGAAAACACCTGCATATACCAACAGGAAAAGCAAGGCAATGCAAAGCACGATCAATCCGCTTATGAGTGCAACTACCTTGAATATCATTATCTTAAATCTGCTTCTTCCTGATCTTGCCTTGGATTTACGCTTTCTGTTCATGAGGGTTTCGGGTTAACAGCATGAAAAGTTATTCATTTAGCAACACTCTAACAAATATTTTCTATACTTTAGTATTTGGATTAAGATTTTATAATGCAACCAAGGGTAACACACACCATATTTATTTTCCTGATATTATACTCCTTCATTGGATTGCAGGTTAAATGCTACTCACGGAATGACGATTCCGTTTCAGCCCTGATCGCCAAGGGCGACCAGTACCGCAGGATACTACCCGACTCCGCTCTTGCTTTTTACCGCCAGGCACTGGATATTGCCTATGACATCCTGGATAACATCCATCACCAAAATGATAAGGATTTATCCCATGAAACCGGAATAAAGATCATCAGGGCGGAAACACAAATCGGGCATATCTATTATTTCGACTGCCGTTATGGTCTGTCTATGGAGCATTATTACAAAGCGCTTCAGATGGCGGAAACATTGAAAGACACCTTCCAGATCGCTGAAACCCTGTTTAATATCGGCGAGGTCTTCCTGGAAAAAAGCGAATTCGAAAATTCATTAAATTATTATGATAGCGCCCTGAATATTTACCTTTCCATGGATTCACTTGCCGGGGCATTCTGGTGCTACCTGAGCCAGGGCATCGTTTACAAAACCAACGGACAATTTAGTGAAGCACTTGAATCATACCGGCACTCGCTTGAAATAGCAGAAACTCTGAACGACCGGCAAGGTGTTGCCGACTGCTACAACAACATGGGCAATGTGATGAAAAAGCAAGGAAGATATGCCAAAGCCGCGGAATATTTCGATAACGCCCTTCGGATCTATCGCGAATTGGGTGCAGAAATGAGGATTTCCGACTGCCTAAACAATGTTGGTGACGTGTACTATGAAACAGGACAGTATTCTGTGGCTCTTGCCAAATACACAGAATCACTCCGGATTGTTGAAATTACCGGCGACCCTTTCCGCAGCATCATGAGAAACAACAACATGGCTAATGCCCTTGTAGCTCTGAACAGGCACGACGAAGCTCTGCATCATTTTAACCTGGCTCTTGTACAGGCTGAAAAAATCAACGACCGGCTCCAGCTGTCCGACTGTTACACCAACCTGGGCAGATTCTTCATGATCAAACAGGATACCTTGCAGGCCACGGCATATTTTCAGAAAGCTTTAAAAATGGCATCGGAAATACAAGATATCAACAGTGAAGTGGCTCTGAATAATCTCCTGGCAGGATGTTTCACCAGTCAGGGAAAATACATCCTCGCATTGGATCACGCCATGAAAGCAATGAAAACAGCTAAAAGGACCGGCATTATCCACGAAGAAATGAACGCGTTGTATAACCATTACCGAATCTTTAATGCACTGAAAAACTATTCAAAAGCCCTCGACTACTTCAGAGAATATACGACCCTCAAAGACAGCGTGATCGCACTCGAACAGATTAGGCAACTCGAAGAACTGGAGATCAGGGAAATGAACGATTTCCTGAAAAATGAAATACAATCTTTGGAAAATGATAATACCAGCCTTTCGCAGGTCTCAGGAAAAAAATCCATCCAGGTGATATGGCTGTTATTTGCATCGGGTGCACTGCTTATCATACTGATTATAACCTCCCTGGCATATTTTCGATTACGCTCGGGATCCCTCCTTCTAAAAGTAAAAGATGAAAACAGCCGCCTGAAACAGGATGCCGAAGACAAAGAAAGAGAGCTGGCGGCAAAGACCCTTATCATCCAACAAAAGAATGAACTGCTAAACCAGACTTCAAATGCCCTCGAATCACATGAAGGTCAGGCCGGTGAAGCCTGGCTGAAAAACATCATCAACAGGATACGCATTGAAAACAGCCCCGAGCAATGGAATGAATTCGAGCAATACTTTAATAAAGCCAATCCCGACTTCCTGAAAAAGCTAAACGATGAATTCCCTGACCTTAGTCCCTCGGAACGCAGAATCTGCACTTTCCTTCGCCTCGACATGAATACCAGGGAGATCTCTAATCTCACCGGCCAATCCCTCAAAAGCATTGAAGTGGCCCGTACACGAATCCGAAAAAAAATGGGACTGAGCAGGGATGAAAATCTTAACAATTTTATCAACCGTATATAGCTGATATTCTGCCTATTAACCACCCTACATGCTTTGAGTGTTTTTGTAGGGTCGGCTGAAAATTATTGTAGGGCACTAAATTTCAAACACTCACGCATCCCGTAGTATTTTTAAATAAAAATATCGAGATGCGAATAACATCAACCCGAATTCACTTTATCATAATTATCTCCTTTCTGTTTGCTTGCACCGAGCGACAGCTGACATCAAATCCGGAAATCCAGCGGTTTAAATCCGGGATTGCCCCTTTTGGCGATAGTATCCATGTTCTGTGCCCTGAAGGATGGACTATTCAAGGGGATAAAAGTTATGATGATACTCTTCCGGATCCTGTTGTCAAATCAAAGATACCCGGAATCCAGGTAAAGGATCCTCATAGCAAAGCATATATCAGTCTTTTCCCGGATGAAATATTTTTTGACATGGAACGCTGTCCAACCGGCGATTTGCTTACCGGAACCTATCCCGTGGGAAGTATATATAATGGTATGACCGTAGCATCATTCCGGTCTCCGGCTGAATACGTCAAGAAAATGCTGATTCCGGCAGCAAATCCCACAGCGTCTGATATCAGGATTACAGAAATTATTTTTAATCCGGGCTTCAAAGAATCGTCCTCTGATCCGGGATCTGCCCATCCCGGTCATGAAGGATGCAAGCTAACCTCAGCAATAATCACAAGTGAATACAAGGAGAATGACACATTATTCCTGGAAAAATTCCATTGTATGATCGTGGATTACGGACAAATGGGCGGAGGAATGTGGGCCAGCAGAAACACATGGTCTGTAAGAGCACCGGAAAAACATTTCAGGAATGTCGCACCAGTCCTGAGCACCGTACTACTTTCAATGGTTTTCGATCCTGTATTGTATACGAAAATCATAAACCCTGAATCCATTTTCGAAGCAAGTGAGTCGTTGAAGGAAACAAGCAATTCCCTGAGCCTGGAAGCCATAATGGAAAGCATGTTTACGGATATTTCCCCGGTCAGGAAGTTTAAAAATCCCTTTAACGGAAAAAAGGAATTCGGGACAAGCTACTGGCAGGAACGCTGGCAAGACTCCGCCGGTAACGTGATCTGCTCCCGGAATAAAGGATATGATCCGTCCCTCGATCCCGGAAATAGAGATCAAAGCTATTTATTATCGGAGCCTTTTAAAATGTGAAAATTACAATCATGACATTATGAAAAAATACATATTCCTGATAATCATTACAACAAATTCGATATTACAGTATTCCATTGCACAACAAGGAGTTATACAACTTCCTGCCACCGGGCAAACTACAAGCTATTATCCGGGTGATGACGGCGACCTTCAGTTAGGCATACCTATCCCTTCCGATCGCTTCACCGACAATGGCAACGGCTCTGTCACCGATACCTTCACCGGACTGATGTGGGTGAAAGACGCCAACCTCATCGCCACCCGTAACCCTTCCTTTGACCAGGACCGGACACCCGGAGACGGGGACATCGACTGGAAAACGGCATTCGATTATGTCGACCTGTTGAACAACGACAATTACCTCGGGCACAATGACTGGCGCATGCCGAATATGGTGGAGCTGAGGTCGCTGGTCAATCTGCAATATCCTGATATTGCCCTGCCCCCGGACCATCCGTTCATCAACCTGAAGGACCTTTACTGGAGTTCCACCACCTCGGAAGAGCTGCGTAGCCTGGCTATAGGGGTCCTGCTGCAGGAGCACTACGCCCATTCCAACATCATAAATCCCGCCGGAGAAACGGAGGATTTTGCCAAAGATCCGGACATTACCGGCGCCAACTATTGGAAGTACTACCTCCTACCGGTAAGAAATTCTTCAGCTACTGGTACGATCGAAAACCCGATGACAGGGCAACAATATACCTTTTATCCCGGTGATGACGGTTTCCTGAAAGAGGGCACCACCTGGCCTACCCCCCGCCTGGTGGATAACAACAACGGCACGGTCACCGACAGGCTCACAGGCCTAATGTGGACGAAGGATGCCAACCTGATGCTCACACGCGACCCGGAATTTGATACCAACCAGTGGGTCGACGGCGCCATCAACTGGCAGCACGCCCTGGATTATGTAGCTCTCTTAAATTCAGAAAATTATCTCGGGCACAACGACTGGCGAATGCCCAACCGCAACGAGATGACCAGCCTGGTGGACATCAGCCGCAAAAATCCAACACTGCCCGAAAGAAATCCTTTTTCCAATTTAAGTGGTTATAATTTCGCCTATGTGTATTGGACTTCTACAACACGTGCTGATGAAGCCGACCAGGCCTGGATTGTCTGGTTTACAGATGGCATGATGGGTGGAGGAAACAGGCTGCAATATTTGAAAACAGCCGACTGGCATGTCTGGCCCGTGCGGACCGACAACACCCCTTTACCAACCTCCTCTATTCACGGTACCATCACCCTGGATGGCAACCCCTACCCCAGGGCGGAAGTCTATCTGAACGGTCCGATCAGCGGCTTTACCCGCACCAACCTCAACGGGGAGTACGAGTTCAATCATCTCCCTAACGGGAATTACACCCTCTACCCTACCCATAAATATGCGCGTTTCGATCCGTTGAGTTACAGCGTAAGCCTGAACAGCAGCACCTCCACGTGCAACTTCGATGCAACATACACACGGGCTTATGGCTGGGTGGATATCAGCGAGAAGCTGTTCCCGGTAGGTGGCGCGGCAGGAGGCTGCCTCTCCAGCCTCTGGTTCATCGGCAATGAGGGATGGATCACCAATAGCTGCAGCTATGCTGAGATTTACCACACCACCGACGGTGGCGAAACATGGGATGTGCAAACTCCCCTGGCGGAGTGCCACGATATATGGATGCAGTCCTCTGAAGTGGGCTATACAGGAGGAGCGAGTGGCCTGCTCTGTAAGACAACAGATGGCGGCCAGAACTGGAATTTCTTTGCCGTGGCCCCTTCGCAGATCCGCAGCATCGCCTTTTCGCCCGACGGTTCCATAGGCTGGGTAGGTGGAACGGAAGGATGGCTGTCGGAGATCACCGAAACTGGCCTGCAATCCCAATTCTTTACTTATACGGACTGGGACGCCATGTCCTTCGGATCGAACACATACGGCTGGGCTGTGAGTTGTTTCGGCAGGAAATCCATCTATGAGAATGGCGTATGGACCTACTACGGCGGGGCGCAGTATTTCCCATGCTTCGGGGATGTTCAGTTCAACGCACCCGACCAGGCCTGGCTAAGTTATGGAGGTGAATTGCTGCGCCTCAGGAACGGTTTGTTTCAACATCTTTACGAGGATACGGCACAGAGCATCCAGGGCGTGTTCACCCTGGACATTGATAGTCTATGGGCCGTGACCACCGGAGGGGATGTCCTGATGTCATCGAACGCCAACGGCGACACCGTGCATTTCAACCTGGACCATCTCTCAGATTCCTGGCTCACGGATGTCTTTGCCGTCGACGGGTACCACGCCTGGGCGATAGGCAACAACGGATCTCTCTATCGCTATGGCCTGCTCGAAGGGTTCCCTGCCGGAGTCGCCGACATCCTGGACTTTGTGGTTGACCAGCAGGTACAACCGGCTGAGATTAACTCAGAAGACCAAACAATACAGGTAGTCGTTGAACAAGGTACCAACCTCACGCAACTGATCCCTGAAATATATATTTCTGCCGGGGCAACAATAGATCCACCTGGAGGTTCGATGCAGAATTTCTCCAACCCGTTTATCTATATGGTCACTTCGCAAAATGGACAAACGTTGAAGGAATGGACAGTGACCGTGGATATTACGACCTCAGTTAATGAGGAAGTGATCCAGGATATCAAAATCTATCCTAACCCGGCTGGAGAAATAATCAATTTTCAATTGTCATTTGTCCACCCGGATTCACCCAGTAAAAGCAATTTTCAATTTATTGGAATTGAGGTATTTGACCTGGTCGGAAGGAGGATGGGTATACTCTATGAAGGCAAACCGGGATCCGGTGAAATACAATTGGATATAAGCTATTTGCCGGTTGGAATATACTTTATCAGATTGAAAATGGAGAATCAAATCATAACAAAGAAGATTATAAAAAAATAACAATGACCAAAAAAGGCACAACTTGTCACATTGAAAACCTGAAGAGATACACTCAGAAACTATTGTGCTCAATCCCGATTTTTATCGGGACAGGTTGTGCCTAATGTGGTAGAAATTTTCACATTATGAAAAAAGCATTATTAGTCACAGCGATCCTCACGCTTTTCCTTCAAAGCATCGGACAGAATCACAGATGGTTCTACAGCTATAACAATGGCCGCAGTGAAATAGGCCAGGATATCGTTTACGGCGCAGATGGATACATCTACATTGCCGGTACGGAAAACGATGATCTTGATTATGACATCATCGTTATCAAACTCAATAAGGAGGGGGGCCAGGAATGGATCTATACCTATGAAGGACATCCTGATAAAGTGATGGAAGTGGCAGAGATCGTTTATGGCGGTGATGGCAATATCTATGTTTGCGGTACATCAGAAAATGCAAACGAAGATGATAAAATCGTGGTTTTTAGTGTAAGCTCCGCCGGAAGTTTTCGATGGGAATACATTTATGACGATGCCGGAAGTTACTTAAGTTCAGGATACTCCCTTGTTTATGATGAAACCGGAATGGTCTATGTTGCCGGTAAAGCCAATTACGACTTCATTGTAGCCGCCGTTAATGCAAACTCCGGTGAACAGGAATGGATATACTGGTTCGATGGAGGTTGCTCATATGCTCTTTGTGATGATCAGGCCTCTGCCATTACCCTTGGTGATGACGGAAATATTTATGCAGCCGGCTATACTACCGAATCCACTGAAAAACAACTCGTCATAGTCAGCCTCACACCCACCGGTGAAAAAAACTGGAAATACCTGTTTCCACTTTTCAATGTAGGGGCAACCTGGGCAACCGATATCGTTTATGGCAAGGATGGAAGGATTTATGCCAGTTGCATGATCAACTCAGATATGGGAGTTGTTTGTCTGGATGCTTACGGACAGTACCAGTGGAACTGCAATGTAGATGGCCCGGGTCCCGAACCCTACTGGGGAGAGACCTGCTACGAACTGATCTATGGCATCGATAATAATATTTATATCACAGGACGCGCCGGAGGCCGTGACAACCAGGTTGACACCGATATGGATGCGGCTGTCTTGAAGGTTGACCTCCAGGGAGACCCGGTCTGGTTCCACCGCTACGAGGGCTTGTACGGCAACTATGACATGGCATTTTCAATCACCCAGACCCCTGACACCAATGTTCATGTCGCAGGCTATTTCTGCGGTTTGCTGGCCGAGGCAGGAACTATCAGCATTGACCACCGCACCGGGCGCGACCTCTGGGTCATGAGGTACGTCGGCCCTGCCATAGATATGGATGTGGCTTATGCGATCACTTCCGATGAAAACGGCTTCCTCTATGTAACCGGATACGATTACAAGGCAAACAGGCTCCATGATGTTTATGCATGGAAACTTGAACCTCCGAAAAATACCGACGGATACTATAACCTTGAAGGCTATGCAACCTGGGGAAGAGGCCATGCCGTCCTGGAAACTCCGGATAAATGCTTCATTGTTGCCGGCTACCAGGGAACATCCATCACATCTTCTACTTACGATATGAGGCTCATTAAGACCGACATCAATGGTGATACCCTCTGGACCCGAAACTATGGAGGCAATAATGAAGACCGGGCCTTTGACGTGGCTATCTGCCCCGACAACGGATTCATCCTCACGGGCTTAACAAAGTCATCCGGTGGCTCAAGCGAAGATCTTTACATTGTAAAGACAAACGAAAACGGTAACAAAGAATGGGAAAAAATCTATGCCAGCGATACCGATGAGGCAGGCTATTCCATTGTTACCGCTGCCGACGGCGGCTATTTTATTGCAGGAAAGACATACCGCTATGATGGCTCCGGAGACCTGTGGTTCATGAAAATCAATTCCCAGGGGGATAGTCTGTGGACAAAAAGATACGGTGGAAACCGCAGGGACGAGGTAGGCCATGTGCACAGAACTGCAGATGGCGGATACATATTCGCCGGTACCAGGGGACACTCGCTGGACCTGGGATACATCACCAATATCTATGCTATTCGTTTCAATGCCAACGGAGATACTCTCTGGACAAGGGAAATCGGCGATGATAATTATTGGGAAGCCGGCGGTGACATCCTGGAGCAGGATGATGGCTCCTTCCTCCTGGTGGGTTATTACCAGAACAAAGAATATATAGCTAAACTGGATCCCAACGGCAATACACTATGGGAAAAAACTTCCGAAACCATTGAGCATGGAGGATTTAATACCATAGCAAAAAAACCGGACGGCAACATCCTGTTAAGCCGAAAAGAGTTTGGTTCGCAGTACTTTATGAACATCAGAACCTATGATACGGAAGGAAACTTTATTTCATCCGATACCATTGGATGGTCTCCCGGGTATGTTTACATGCCCACAACTGCCAGGGCGTATGATGCACAACCAACCTCTTACGGTGGGTATATAGCCACCGGTGATGGCAGAATAGCCGGTGATGCCGGAAACTGGAACATCGTCTTTTACCGCAAAGGCGGCAAACTCACCATGCTGCCCATGCCCCCGCTGGGGATCCATGAAATGCCATTGATATCCGGTAATACAGCGTTTAAAACCATTTCTGTTTATCCGAATCCCGTGTCTGACAATGCCGTTCTTGAGTTTAACCTCTCCGAGTCAGGCAGCGCAATCCTGGAAATAAGGGATATACAGGGACGCATTGTATATCAAAGCAATCCCAGGTACCTTGACAAAGGTACACGCGAAATCACCTGGAATGCAGGAAATATAAGTAACGGGATCTATACCTGTGTGATCAGGACACCTCAGGAAATATTTACCGGGAAAATTACCATCCTTAATAATAATTAACCATGACAAAGCCTTATTTCATTTTGCTGCTTTTCTGCCTTGGCCTCTTTCCAGGAATCATTGCCCAGGAAACAGAAAATGGGATCATGCCCCCGGCCTGTCCCGATTCTATTATTGCATGGAAATTCGATGCCTATGGGGATTCAACATTGAACACCCTGACAAAATATCGCTACGACAGTCATATGCATACGATCGAATCGGAAAAATTCACCAGAGAACAGTCCCTGAACCTTTGGATACCCCAACGAAAAGATTTATGGGAATACGATAGCCACGACAGACGCACCTTGTGGGCAATCTACGAATGGGATATCAATACCTCAGCATATAAAGGATGGATGAAAGAGACCATCGAATACGACAACAATGGGAATAAAGTCCAATATTATTATTATACCTGGAATTATACACTGAGCGACTGGCAAAACTATCACTGGGATGTTTTTTTGTACGATGCACAAAATAAGATCCTGCGAAGAAACCATCTCGAGTGGAACACGGCATCGGAGCAATGGGATACTGCTTCTTACGACATTTATGATTACGGCTTGGATGGTTTGCTGCAACACCTGACCATCTGGGAACCGGACGAAGATTTCGGAGGGGTGATCTATCCATCTGAACGAATTGACTACCAATACGATGGCTCGGGCAATGAGATTGAAAATATTCATCAGATATATAATACCGGCACCGGGTTATGGTACCTGACAGTAAGGCATCAATACTGGTACGATACTTATAACAGAAAAACCAACTCTTTGTACTCTGAATACGATGAAGGCGAAGAAATCTGGATTGATAAAGAGAAGGATGACTGGGGCTGGGACGATAGCGACAGCCTGATCCTTTATGCCTATTACAGGATCGGTGAAGATCTGGTCACTTGGTACCCTGACCTTAAAGCGGAAATGACCTATAATAGCTATGGTAGTCTTGTGCATTACCGGACATATTCAGGAAATGACCAGGCACAATGGGTGCCTACCTATGAGCGGAGATATTCTTATCAGGATGGAACCATACAATTGTCGGATTCACTTTTTCAATGGTTACAACCCGATGAGGCATGGGAACTGGTTGACTGCCATCTCTTTCAATACGACAGCCTGACCCGTCTGCATACCGACTCGTATTACAGCTACGTGGTTCACATAGGTGAGTATTTATTGCATTTCAGAGATTACTATTTCTATTCCGGAAACGCGGGAATAGATGAGCTGTACCAGGATGATTGGATACTATACCCCAATCCTGCAAGTTCGGTTGTCTACCTGAAGTCTTCGATCTTTAGTCAGCGGATAATCCGTGTGGAATTGTTTGATTTGTTTGGCGAGGTCGTTTTGGAAGAAGAGAAAGGGAGCAGAGGAGAAGAGGAAACAAGTATTGACGTGAGTGCTTTCCCTGCGGGTATCTACTTTGTCAGAATATATCATGAAAATCAAATACTTGTGAAGAAGATCATCAAATTATGATAATAAACCACATAGAACACAATAGGAAACACAACTTATCCCGAAAACTAGGGATAGGATTCTATGTGAATCTTTGTGCCCTACTGTGCCTATTGTGGTGAAAAAAGATCATTAAAAACTAATAATTCAATAACTGTTTTTAAACTTTTAAATCTTTAAAGGCACAATATTTAAAAACAAAACGCAAAACAACACCATTATGAAAAACCTTTATCTAATTTTTATTTTAACCTTTTTGTCAGGAATATCAATTCAAATCAGATCCCAGGACAATAAAGGAGATCTTCAGTTAAAGCAATCCCATGAACATTTTACTGGAGAATCATTTTTACTCGACGAAAACATTGCGTATTCCGGTATAATCAATGAACAACTTTCCCCGAAAATTGCTTCAAATGGAAATGTTTTTTTAGCAGCATGGACAGACTTTAGAGGTCAGACAAGTCAAAACCCTGACATCTATGCAACAAGAATCGATGAAGATGGCAATGTGCTTGATATTGGGGGAATACCCGTATGTACCGCTGATTTTCAGCAGGCTATCGCTGACGTTGTATTCGATGGAAGCAATTTCATTGTAATTTGGGTTGACCGCAGAAACAATTTCCAGTATGATATTTATTTCGCCCGTGTAACCCCATCCGGAGAAATTCTAGACCCTGATGGCATCCAGGCTGCCTCCGCAATTAACATGGTTTCCTACATCAACCCGGCTGCAGCCTCAGGGAACAACATGACCGTTATTATGTGGTGTGAAGACATGGCAAAAGGGGTCCATGCCGTTAAATGTACTCGAATTGATCAAAATGCCAATGTTCTTGATCCTGAAGGAATAATTGTATCTGATACGATCGACGATGATACCGGGGATATGGCAGCGGCCTTCGATGGAACCAACTTCCTGATCGTATGGGAATCCGGAATGTATTCAATTCATGATGATATCCTCGGTTCCCGGTTAAGCACAGATGGAATTGTTATGGACCAGGGTGGTTTTATTATTGCCAATAAACAGGGTGACCAATGGGTTCCTGACGTAAGTTTTGGAAACGGAAAATATTTGGTAGTCTGGGGTGATGATTCAGAAGATGATGATGGAGATGTTTTTGGCACCATTGTACTACCCGACGGCACAGTGGCAAATACTTCCGGATTCCCGATAGCTAACCAGTCAGAAGCGCAACAGTTTCCTGCCATAGATTTTGACGGCACAAATTTCATCGTATCGTTTACCGACCTCAGGAATGGATGGGATACCTACGCAACTTGTGTTAGTCCGGATGGAACAGTGATCAACCCAGAAGGCTATGGCGTCGGCGCCTGGGAAAACACGAATGCCAGGTACGGTGATATCTCCTGCGGAACAAATTATACCCTTGCAGTGTGGGAAAATAAAAAATATCCCCTGGAGGTTGATGTTCAGGGCGGCAGAATCAGTATTCCGGATTATATCATGCCCGACAATGAAGGCTTTAATATCAGTATTGGCGCCTATGCACATGCAAATCCAACCTCGGCCTTCGATGGTACAAACTACCTCGTGGTGTGGGAGGACTGGCGCACCGGACAGATAGAAATATGGGGAACAAGAGTGAATACTTCAGGCGTAATTCTCGATCCCGATGGAATCAGGATCGGTTACAACGACACGTTGAAATTCTGGAACCCCTCAGTCGCTTTCAATGGTGCTGAATTTATGGTAACCTGGAATTCCTCAACCAGCGGGGGATATTCAGCAGGTGGCAGATTGTCACGCGTGACCAGTGATGGCGAAGTGCTGGATGACCCATGTATCACTATATACGATGAAAGTGATTTTTGCTGGCAGTTTAATGTCTGCTCCGATGGAGAACAATCTTTAATTGTCTGGTATGAATATACTTCCAATGCCTACGATATATTTGGATTACTAGTAGACCAGAATGCAACATTTGGTGAAATCTTTACGCTTTGCAGTGCAAATGGCGACCAGGATTTCCCAAGAATTGCCTTTAACGGGACAAATTATCTCGTTATATGGGAAGATTACCGCAATAGCACACACGATATTTACGGTACGCTGATCAGTACCGATGGAACAATATTAAATCCGGATGGTATTCAGCTTACAAACGGACAAAATTCAGCAAGCAATCCTGTGGTATGCAGCAATGGAAATAATTTCATGGTTTCCTGGCAAGCCGGCAGCATATCAAAGGAATCAATTTATGGGAGCATTGTAGCAAACGATGGTTCAATAATTATTAATTCTCAAACCTACTTTCCTGCCTCTACCTATGAACATGCCCAAAAACCGTCTGTTGCCTTCGATGGAAATGATTATTTGCTTTGCTGGCAGCTTTATTCCAATTCACATCCTGATCAGGATATTGTAGGGGTTGTTGTTGGCCCGGATGGGAATGCAGGCCAGGAGTTCACTATTGATAACAGCGAAGGTATCCAGTATGCTCCGAAACTTTGTCCGGGGAACAATGGCCAGATCCTGGCAACATACACAGGATTTACACAGGAAATCAACAGCCAGGAAGTAAATACCTTCCGATCCTACGGCAACTTTATTGACCAGTTAACCTGGCTAAATCCATCCAGGATAATGAATCCTGAAATTGATATTTATCCTAATCCCACTTATTCAAAATTTATAGTATACAACACACAATTTTTATCCATTGATAAAATTGAAATTCTTGACTTGTACGGAAAAGTGATTAAGGTTGAAAAACTACAAAATGAAAGTAACGAAAAGATAAATATAGATATAAGTAGTTTAACAGCAGGTGTATATTTCGTCAGGCTAATATCTAATAATCAAGTAATTGCCAAAAAAATAATAAAATTATAATGTTAAACCACTTAAATCACAACTTGTTCTGCTGAATATCCGGAATCAAGCACAGCACAACTATTGCGCTCTATTCCCGATTTTCATCAGGACAGGTTGTACCGAATGTGGTGAATGAACTAAATTAAAAGTATAAATCATGAAAAAAATTACCAAATTCCTACTTATTACTACTTATTTGATTGCTTTACAGATGCCATCCATCGCCCAGGATGGGTGGACTACAATCAGCAGTCCGGTTACCAACCAGTTGAACAGCGTATTTTTTATCAATTCCACAACAGGATTCATTTCCGGTAATTCCGGAACCTTGCTGCAAACAACCGATGGAGGACAAACATGGATTGAGATTGAAAGCAACACGGTGGAGGCATTGAACGACATTTGTTTTGTGAATGAAGAATGCGGATATATCTGCGGTTCAAGCGGGAAACTGCTAAAAACGGTTTCGGGGGGCACTTCCTGGGAACTCATCAGCACCGGAACATATTCCATTTATTATTCGGTATATTTCTCATCGCTTGCCGAAGGGTTTGCAGTCGGGGAATATGGCATGATAGCCTACACTTCTGATGGCGGGGATTCCTGGACCTTCCAGGATAACCCGGCAACTTTCGGATTATATGGTATAAATTACGGATCACCCTCTCACATGGTCGTTGGAGATGGAGGCATGATCCTGCACTCAGAAAATTCAGGCTCAACATGGACCCAGATCAGTGTTGGCATCTCCAAAAGACTCCGGAGCGTTATCCCAAGAGGCTCGCAGATATTGATCGCAGGGAATGAAGGTATCACCCTTAAGTCCTCCGATGGAGGGCAAAACTGGACCGCACAATACCTTACCCCCTCCAACCTGAATGATATGTCTTTCCCGAATGGTGGAAATATTGGCTGGGTCGCCGGAAACAGTGGTAATATTTGGTATTCCAATGACTTTGGCGAAAACTGGATAAAACAGACTTCAGGGACTACACGTGACCTTAACGGAGTATTCTTTCTGAATGCTTCCAATGGCTGGGCCGTAGGCGATTATGGCACGATCCTTCATTACACAGGATCTGCAGCGCCCAGAACCGTTTACGTTGATGACGACAATAATTCAGGAATTGAAGACGGAAGCCTCGACCACCCCTACAATACTGTCGCCGAAGGTCTGAACGATGCCGCAGCCGGGGATACCGTATATGTCTTTTGCGGAAACTATCCGGAAACACCTTTAACATCCCTTAACCTGAAAGCCGGGGTTACTGTAAAAGGTGAAAATTCTTCCTGTACCATCATCAACATTCCCTTTATCAATACCGCCCCCTATACAGAACACCTCACTGCTATCAAAAATGTAGATATCCCCTCGGCAACAGTGAATATTTTGGGTGGCGGCCCCGTCTTTTCGGAATTCTATATTGGCGGTTCCCGGGTGCGGCATAACCTGTTGTACGTTACCGCTACCAAAGGAGAAACATTAAACGAAGGAAACAAACTGACTGTTGAGAACTGCACTATTGAAGGTGATATTTTCATTGAGGGAGATGATGTGACCTACGTTCAGATTAACGATAACACCTTTATAAATGCAGGTATCCGTGATAACTCAGGAGCCCCGGCCGGCCTGGAAGCCCATTTCATTGAAAACAACATCTTCGAAATGGTTGTTCCATCAGGTTCCTGCGATACGATAATCAAGGCAACTTCAGGCTCCATTACCATCAGGAACAATACCTTCGATATCACAGGCAAAGCAACGGGTATGCACCTCGAAAGCGGATCCCCTACAAATATTACAGGAAACAGGATTACTTTCAGCGATCCTGCACCGCTGCCGAAAACCGCTGGGATCAACAACAAAGCAGGAAGCGGTGAGGTTTCAGGAAACATTATCACCGGAGGGTATTACGGCTATATTAGCAACAGCCAGGCCGGCATTTTCGAAAACAACAGCATTACAAAATCTCACACCGGATTTCTGAGCAGCGGAATGGAGAGAGTCAGGAATAATACTATCTCCGATTGTCGCGGGAACGGAATAATAGCCAACGGACTTGCCGGCCCCATTGAAATGAACACCATTGCTGAAAACGACAGTGCCGGCATCGTGGTATTTGCCCCTATTAACCTGGGAGGAGGCCTTGACGACGGTGAAGGTAAAAACATCCTGCAATACAATGGCACCCATGGATTGGTTATACGGTACCAGCCGGCTTCACAGGAAACACTTTTTGCAAAATATAACCTCTGGGATCACGAGACACAATCCGAAATCCTGGGAAATGACATCCTGAATGAAGGAGACCCGAACCTCACCCTCAACATTGAAGGATTTATCACCCTGCCCACCGCTCCGGTATTGCTCGCTCCCGGGAACAATAGCCAGGAAGTGGGCGCAAATCCGGTTTTAAGCTGGGAGCAGACAGGAATGACGGACGTGTACAGCTTGCAAATCGCTGAAGATGCCGGGTTCACTTCCATAACAATTGATACCGGTAACCTTACCCAGGTGGAATTCAATGCAACCCTTCAACCGGAAACCCATTATTACTGGAGAGTTAAAGCCGACAACCTTGCCGGAGAAAGCGACTGGAGCGAAGTTTGGGGGTTTTCCACCACTGTGGCAGGAATCGGCGAAGACAATATATGGGGAAGCAGGATATTCATCTGGCCCAATCCAGTCTCAGACATTGTCCATTGCCGGTTCGACATGGCCCATATTCCACATTGCCGTGTTGATGTGTATGACATGGGTGGAAAGTCCACTGGCTTATTTTATGAAAGCAAACCGGATTCAGATGCGATACAACTGGATATAAGCAGTCTGCCATCAGGAATTTATTTTATCCGGGTGCAAATTGATCATCAAATTATGGTTAAAAAGGTTATTAAAAAATAATAATGAACCACACCGGCACAATAGGACATATTAGGTCTATTGTGACCTATTGTGCCTAATGTGGTAAAAAAAAACTACTATGAAAAAAACATGTTTATCATTGATCTTAGCAATCGTGTCCACACTTATCACAGGACAAACCTCCATTGATTTGACCTTTACAGCACAGTACGAAGGTCAAAATGTCTCACTTGACAGCATCCTTATCGAGAACCTGACCCGGCCCGGTATTTTAATGGTCTATTCCGACACGGCCATCTCATTGGAAATAACAACAGATATTTCTGAGAACCCATCATCCGCTAATGGTGATCTTAACGTTTTTCAAAACTATCCGAACCCGGCAAGATCTTTTACAAACATTGAGGTCTATATACCGGAAGATGAAATCCTGAATATTCGCATTACGGATATTCTCGGGCGTGACTTGTGTTCTCACTCCGCCCTGTGCGAAAAAGGCACTCACAAATACCGCTTATACCCGGGCAATGAACAGTTTTGTTTCTTTACGGCATCCTCTAAAAACTCAATCCGTACTATCAAAATTTCCAACTCACCGTATGCCGCGGATAACAAATGCAGTTTACATTACATGGGTTTAAAGCAGGTATCAAACCATTTCAAAGCATACGAAGGCATTTATGCCTTCCCCTTTCTGCTCGGAGATGAACTAAGGTTTACAGGATATGCCAATAATTCAATTGATATCCTGGGAAGCGATGTCATCCAGGATGCACCCCAGTCAAATTCATCCTATACCTTCACTATTAAGGAAGGGATCCCTTGTCCGGGACTACCCTGGTTCGATTATGAAGGGAAAACATACCGTACCGTTCAGATCGGAGGCCAATGCTGGATGCAGGACAACCTGGATGCCGGTTCCATGATCCCGCACACAACCCTGATGCAAAACAACGGCACAATCGATAAATACTGTTACAACGATAATTCCGCGAATTGTGACGTGTATGGCGGCTTATACCAGTGGGATGAAATGATGAACTATTCCACAACTCCCGGAACCCAGGGGATCTGTCCCGCGGGATGGCATATCCCTACTATTGCAGAATGGACGGAACTGATTACTTTCCTGGGAGATTACCCGAGCGAAAAACTTAAAAAAGCCGGCACAGAACTCTGGGGTTGCAGCAACGACATGGCAACCAATGAAAGCGGCTTCACCGGCATCCCGGGTGGTGCTTTTATGGACTGGAGCGGCAGCTTCCTGGCCCTGACTCTCGAAGGGGATCATTGGTCTTCAGACGATTTTGGCACTACTAACGGAGCCAACCGCGGTTTGGTTTGCAACGGGGTTTATATCCTGGAAGGCAGCTATGATAAACATTCTGCTATATCTGTCAGGTGTTTGAAAAACGAATAACCCCTTAGACGCCTGGGACTCTAATGAACGCTAAGGGTTCCTGGCTTTTATATGTGTCCTAAGTGTCTATGTGGTTCAATATTAATAGCCATGAAAAATATAATTATTGCTTTTGCTTTCCTGTTCGCATTGCATGGATTGCATGCACAAACCATTTATGTTGATATCACAAACAATACAGGAATTGAGGACGGCACCCAGGAACATCCGTTCAATACCATCAACGAAGCATTGAATATTGCCCAAAACCTGAATACTATCTCCATTGCCGCCGGAACCTATCCCGAAGATTCGCTGCTGATTACCAGAAATGTACATATCAAAGGTATCAGCAATTCCGAGACCATCATAGAAGGTTTATATATCTTATCCGGAGCAGTGGACATCATGCCGGTTACCATCCAGGATCTGGCCTGCAAAAACATCGTGCTCAGCGACAGCAGCATCCTGAAAACTTCGCTGAGCATACTGGGTTGTAAACTAAATACCTTTTCAAACGACATTTCTATTATTGACTCAACAGGATGTCTCTATTTGTCAGCCAATACGGTTGACGACAGCATCCACCTTTATGTTCCGCTTTGCAAAGGCATTATTGAAATCATTGATTGTGAAACAGCAGATCATCTGGCACTCTATTTTTCCAGTTTGCGGGAGGGCAAAGTGTCTTTGAATGGGAATTTGGTCGGAGGTGACATGAAAATTTCAACGATTTCCAAAAAGGATACCCTGGTTGTAGCAAACAACGACATAAATGGCAACCTGGAAATTTCATCTGTCGCTTCAGCCCCTGATATCATTAATGATAACCAAATAGGATTGAACACTAAACTATCCGCTGTTTCGTCCTCCGGATTTCAGTTCAAAAACAATCAGATAGTGCAGGGATCTCTGTCAGGTAGTTTTACTGCACTGGACTCAGCGGAGGTAACCGGCAATACCCTTAACAATGGTGGAATTTACTTCCATTGTGTATCCACTAATCTTGTAATACGTCAAAACACTATCCAAACGGATGGATCCAGATGCGGCATTAAACTACAGACTGTTGCCGGAGGTACTATAGAGAATAACTTCATAACCCTCCCTTACATAGTACCATCAGGACTTCCTTTTGCAGAAGACACAAACGCAATATGCGGTATAAGAATCCATTCGGTGGCATTCAGAGGAATGAGGGGGAATAAAATAAACGGCGGAACCTATGGTACATATCTGTATGCCACAGCTTCAAACAACTTTGCTCAGAATGAGATCAACAACGCACATTATGGGTTGTACCTGTCATCTGCGTCGGCCAGGATAGACAGCAATCTCGTTGAACTGTGCACCGGAGATGGTATGGTACTCGACTTCCCGGAGGAATGGGATACCAGTGCGGTTTCACTGAATCATAATATCATCAGGGACAATGGCGGCCACGGCATTTGGGTTAAGGATGCAATTACAATGGGCAGACTGAATGAACCCGGTACCGGCTATAATACAGTTAAAAACAATGGAGGCTATGACCTGTACATTGAAACACCGGCGGAACTGATCGATACCATCTGGGCACAGAACAACGAATGGTCGCACGATACTGAAAGCGACGTGGGATTGTTTGACGTATATGATAACAGCGATGACCCTTCCAAAGCCCTTGTGATCTACTCCCCCGTTTTGCATTTCGGCATCAATGATATCGAAGAAAATGAGGAGCTTATGTTGTGGCCCAATCCAACCTTAGGGAAATTAAACATTAAAAATGAAGAATTAAAAATTGACAAAGTAGAGTTAGTCGATTTGTTCGGAAAGATACTGATGGTCAACATACCTGAACCTGCAACCAGTAACCTGCAACTTGACATCAGTCGTATTTCTCCAGGAATCTATTTTTTAAAAATAATAACTGATGGCCAAATGATTGTAAAGAAGGTTATAAAATCATAAACATGAACCACAATAGACACAACCTGTCCCGATAATAATCGGGATAGAACACATTATATCTACTGTGCTCTATTGTGGCTATTGTGGTAAATAAAAATCTGTACATAATTTGATCTTGACAATATCCTTAATTATTATGAATTCAAAGTTACTCCACTACCATGAAAACAACCTTTACCTTCTCCCTTTTTACAATGGCGTTGAGCTTTTCCATGTGCCTCTATGGCCAATGGCAGCAAACCTCCGCCCCCACTGAAACGGTCAATGCTTTGCAAGCTAATGATGAAGTCGTCCTGGCCTCAACTGGTGAATCCAATTTCCTGGTTTCATCCGACCATGGCGAAACATGGACTCCATCAGGAACAGGATTGCCCCCATCCAGTTTGAAGGATATAATCAGTGTACCCGGTACCCAGACATTCTATGCCTGGACATCTGATGGAATATACAAGACTGAAAATAATGGAAGTATTTGGACTGAAGTAACGACTTCCATTGAAAATCTGAATTTCGTCTATTATTTTAACGGATTTCTCTTTGCCGGTGCAGGATATGGAGCAAACCAGGGACTGAACCGGTCATCCGATGGCGGGCAGTCATGGGATCCGATAACCAATGGACTGACTTCTAACGGAGTGGATTGCATGGCCCATGACAATGACTTCCTTTATGCGGGTCTGGTTGGTACAGGTCCTGGCACCGAACCCGGTGTGTTCAGGTCGTCCGATAACGGAACAAACTGGGAGTTTGCAAGTACCGGGCTTGTGCAGGATATTAACGGGTTGGCAACGCTCGGTGACAGGTTATATGCCTATACATATTCCTTTGTTTATTATTCTACAGATCAGGGCGCAAGCTGGGAGTATACTTCCGGGCTAATAAACGGAATTCCTATAATCCAAATAATTCCAGCCGGAAACCACCTTTTGGCATGTCAGTTCACAGGCCCGTCAAAACTGGAAAACAACAGCAACATATGGGAACAATGGCAGGAAGGTATGAGTACCATGTATGCTTCGGCCTTCACAAAGGATGATGTTTTCGCCTATTGTGGTATAGGATCGGAAGGGATTTGGAGAAGGTCACTGGAGGAACTGACCGGGGAAAATGAATTGGGCGCAGGAAAAGAGAAGTTCGAATGTGTGCTAAGCCCAAACCCGGTTGTGGACATTGCTCATTGTCGATTCGACATTTCTCAATTTGCATTTTGCAAAATCGAAATGTTTGATATAACCGGGAGAAGTTCGGGAATGTTGTTCAAAGGAAAACCTGCTTCGGATGTAATTCAATTTGACCTAAGTTATTTACTGCCGGGGATTTATTTCTTTACGGTAGAAACTGAAAATCAAATAATTGCAAGAAAGATCGTTAAATTATGATAATGAACCACATTAGGCACAATAGGGCACATAGAATCCTATCTGTAACTATCCCGATAAATCGGGACAAGTTGAGTTCTATTGTGCATATGTTGGTAATATAAAAATATCAGCCATGAAAAAACTCATCTTCATTTTGCATTTTTCATTTTTTATTTTTTATTTTTCATTTGGACAACAGGGCGCCATCCAGCTCCCTGTCACCGGCCAGACAACAAGCTATTATCCCGGAGACGATGGCGACCTGCAGATGGGTGTTCAGTGGCCAACACAGCGGTTTACAGATCATGGCAATGGAACATGCACGGACACCTTGACAGGTCTGATTTGGCTGACTGATGGCAATCTCATGGCTTCGCGTGATCCTGACTTCGACCAGGATTACAATGCCGGGGACGGATCAGTAAATTGGACAACGGCACTGGATTATGTCGCCAGATTAAACCAGGATCATTATCTTGGGTATAACAATTGGCGGTTGCCGAACATACAGGAATTAATGTCGCTGCTTGACCTCGGCGTGCCTGACACGGCACTTTCACTCAATCATCCTTTCCATAACATTCAACAATCCTATTGGAGTTCAACAACAGGATACGACAAGGGTATCGCCTTTGTTATAAATATGTTTGAATGGGAAATCAATTCCGTTCCGGATGGCTGGCCCGGACAGGTGCACTGGTACAGAAAGGAACTTGATTTGAATTATTATGCCGACAAAAGAAAAGTTTACGTTCTGCCGGTGAGAGGCGAGCTGGGAAACGGCTTGATTAAGCTTCCCCGAACCCACCAGGAAAAAAGTTATTACCCGGGAGATGACTTAGACCTTTCCTTCGGCATACCCTGGCCAACGCCAAGGTTTATTGACCATAACGACAGCACGGTTACCGATCGCCTGACCGGGCTCATGTGGACTCAAAATGCCAACCCTTTTGGATTGTTCGGCTTCGGTTGGGAAGATGGAATAACTTGGGGCCAGGCATTAGGGTATATTGACTCACTTAATAATTTATATTATTCAGGCCATAACGACTGGCGCCTGCCCAACCGAAATGAGATGCTTTCATTAAGGGATTTTGGAGGAGAATATTTATATTCTCATTTACCTCAGAACCATCCATTTACTCACCCGCACTCTTCATACTGGACATCCACTACCTCGGCCAGTTCTTCAGATAGGACACATGATGTATGTATTACCCTGACAGATGTTACACACGAACTGGATAAGGAACCTGCAAAATTCAGGCGGGTGTGGCCTGTAAGAGATGATAACTCACCCCTGACACCCGGATCTATTCAGGGAAATATCATGCAACAGGGCGAACCATTAAAGGATGCTATACTTCAACTATCAGGGCCAATAAATGCAAACGTGCACACCAACGAAAACGGCGACTATGCTTTCAGCCATTTACCTCCTGGAAATTATACACTTATACCTGAAAAGCCTTATTATACCTTCGACCCGCCATCAATTAACCTGACAATTTCCGATCAATCGGAAATCAGAAACTTTACAGCATCACTCACTGCTACACATGGCTGGCGAAATCTACGGAACAACTTGCCCGAATCAGGCGGAATAAGAGATATGCATTTTATCGGCCAGAAGGGTTGGCTGGCAGGAGGCGCAGATAAAATGTACTATACGCCCGACGGTGGAGAAACATTCGAAATACAGTATTTGCCGGAAAAAGCTGGAATAACAACTTCCATATGCATGAAAAACATTATGGAAGGATATGTGGTAACAGCAAACGGAGTCATACTGAAAACTATCAATGGTGGTAGTGAATGGAATATTATCCACGAACCCGGAGGGGTACTCAACGCAATCACCTTTCCGCCAGCTTCAGATACAGGATATACTTGTGGCAGTAACGGAACAATATGGGCGTTTGATGATAATACGATAACAAATATATCACCGGCAGGCGTATCAGATGATTTACTTTCTGTATCCTTTCCTGAAAGTAATGGTGATGGAAAGGTATGCGGCCATACGACCATTAGAAGATTTTTTAACAGCACATGGAATAACCTTCAGTTCTATGATAGCTCCCGCGATTACTTCTCAATCTTTTTCATCAATGACCTGGAAGGATGGGCTGCCGGATCAGAAGGCTTTATTATTCATACCACTGATGGCACCAGCTGGTTATTGCAGACGACAAATATTACACATTCACT
The DNA here is from genome assembly GCA_018831055.1 of Bacteroidota bacterium. Taxonomy (NCBI): domain Bacteria; kingdom Pseudomonadati; phylum Bacteroidota; species Bacteroidota bacterium. The sequence goes on along the minus strand of JAHJRE010000228.1, from coordinate 3,195 downwards.
TTTTGATATTTTCTTTCTTAATTTATCTGAAGGCTGGACCGTTGGCTACGATCATATCCTAAAGACCACCAACGGCGGGGAAGAATGGTTACTGGATGCTTCGGGATTTACCGAAGGCATGTCATTAACAACCGTGTATTTTGTTTCACCGGATGAGGGATATGTTGGTGGAAATGATGTCTTTCTGAAGTATGGCAGCCTTACAGGCATTGAAGATGACGAACAAGGCTCTGTTTTCCAAAATAGCTGGGATGTTGTTATCTATCCAAACCCTACTACCTCTCAGTTCAAAATTCAAAGTCCAAAGTTCAAAGTTCCACTTAATGTTATTAAAGTTGAAATAGTTGACATCTATGGCAAAGTGGTTTTAGAAGAAAAGAAAGGGAGAGGTGAAGAGGACACGAGTCTGGATGTGAGCAAATTGCCGGCAGGCGTTTATTTCGTCAGAATAATGACTAAAAATAAAATGATTGTGAAAAAAGTCATCAAACAATAATTTTAATATTAAATATCCATAAAACTTAAAATCATGAAAAAAATATTACAAAGCTTACTGTTCTTGATGGTGATTTCAATAACAGCAATTTCTCAAAATAGAATTACGCCCGGAAGCACCACGATCAGAGAACCGCAGCATGGTATTAAATCAAAAGCTGGTTTTTCAACTGAACTCATTTTAGAAAACCCAGGGACGACAACTTTTAAAATGCTGTGCAATAATGACTATTTGCTAATGGAGCAAGTTGATGAAGATTGGGATCAGAATGAATCTATCTGGGAAATAGAATATAAGTTTACCTACACATACGATATTTCCAATAACAACCTGATAGAAGAGCTGAAGGAATGGTACTATTCAACCAACAACGTTGTCAATTTTTCAAAAAGGGTTTACATATATAATGGTGACAATATCCTGGTTGAAGATGTACTCCTGGCATGGGACACATCTTACTGGGAAAATAATTATAAGCGAACCTATTTTTATGATGCGAACAACAACCTGGTTGAAGAGCGGCACTTTACATGGTCAATGCAATCAGAATGGCGCAATTTAAAAAAGTTTATTAACGCATATGATATCAATAATAACCTGATACAAACCACTAATACTTATTGGAATGGTTCAACCTGGGTGAATGACGAAAAACACACATACCTGAATGATGGAAACAATAACCTTATTGAAAGTGTAAGGCAAGACTGGGACGGCTCCGACTGGGTAAATTACTGGAAATTAACGTACCTCTATGATGAAAACAATAACCCGGTTGAAATTTGGAGGAAATCCTGGAATGGATCTGAATGGGTAAATGCGGTAAGATACTTATCCACATTTGATCAGAATAACAACATGATCATGTCGTTGACTCAAACCTGGGACGGTTCCGGCTGGTTTGATGAGCATAGGTATCTTTATACTTTTGATAATAAAAACAACCAGGTTAAAATGCTGTCGCAGACATGGTTTGATTATAAGGGCGAGGCGTATTGGCTGAATCAGGATAAAAGCACATTCTATTACCTGCCAGCCGGAAGCGAAACTATTGAATATAATCGCTCTGATCTGAATAAAGCAATAGAAGATTTTCAAACCACCGAAGATGACCTGCTTGTTGAGTTAAACAAGTTTGGGTATAAAACACAAGCATTGATCGGTGTGGAAGTAGTAATAGATTCCGTACTGCATTCATCTGACAGTGACCTGGAATTCACATTGACACACAAAGGTATAAGTGAGGTAATTATTTACCATGCCGGAGGAGACGGGGATAATTTTATTGGGACAAAGCTTACCGATAATGCGTTAGATTCAATCTCCAAAGGAACTGCACCCTTCGCTGGTATATACAAACCGGAAAACCCATTATCGCTTTTTACGGGAACAGATCCTGAAGGAACATGGACTTTGAGCATCTATGATGGTGTTGCCGGAAACACAGGATCATTGCAGGCATGGAGCATTATTTTGATATACTCATCGAGCAGTGGGATTGAGAATAACCATCCAAACAAACCGGATGATATTTATATCTACCCGAATCCGGTGACAGATATAATCCATTGCCGCTTCGGCATTCCTCATTATTCATGCTACAAAATCGAAATTCTTGATCTTTTGGGAAAAAGTACAGGAATATTATGTGAAGGTAATACGGCTTCCGGGAAGGTTCAGGTCGATGTGGGTCAACTGCCAGCAGGGGCCTATCTCTTTAAAATTCAGATGAAAGATAAAATATTGATTAGCAAGTTTATAAAAAAATAAAACAACTAAGGCACTTAAGGCACTAAGAAGCATATATAAAGACAAATCCTTAGTATACAACAGTGGCCTTAGTTCCTGAGTGGCAAAGTACATTGAACTGCAAATTGGAGCTGTTATGCCTGATGTGGCAAAAATATTCTAATTTCCATTAATAACCATTAAAATCAATCCATTAAGTATGAAAACATTTACAACTTATTTCCTGTCCTTTCTTGCACTGTGCTTTTCCCTGGGGGCAACTGGTCAATGGACACAATCCACACTGCCTTCCAATTATGCAGTAAGCGATATCCTTTTTTACGGAAACATGGCTTATGTCGCAACCAACGGGAATGGGGTATTTCAAACGCAGGATTTTACTAACTGGACTCCATCCAATTCGGGTATTACAACTTCGGTTATCTATGAAGTGATTTCAGCTGTTGAGGGAGCCTATATCACCCTTTATGCCGCAACCGATGCCGGTCTTTTCCGGTCTACCATGCTTGGATTTTCCTGGAGCCCTGTAAATAACGGTTTAAGCAATCTGAATGTATATACCGTTGAATCAGATGGCGTTAATCTGTTCATTGGCAATGGTGACGGAACATACAGGTCAGACGACTACGGACAGAACTGGTCGGAAATGACCATTGGCGCCCCCTCTCAAACAACCCTCTGCTTCTTTCATAACGACAGTGATGTCCTGGCAGGATTGATCAACCCGGGCGATTACCTTTACCGATCAACAGATCAGGGCGTTACATGGAATCCTTACGGTACTGGATTATATGAAACCCAACAAATTGCCAAACTCGGAAATGAACTATTTGCAGTTTCAGGTACCGTGCTGTACCATAGCACAGATAACGGTTTAACATGGAATCTTGTCGGTCCGGGCTTACCTCCCGGCACATATATTACCGATTTGGCAACCAGTGATGAATATC
>JAHJRE010000227.1 GCA_018831055.1 Bacteroidota bacterium | reverse complement strand
TCAACTGGGTCGGCCCCGCCTGCAAATTGCCCTGCTTGTCGTAAATCGTATAAGTGACATTGATGGTTTGCATGTAATGATCCGGGCCGGCTGTCCCATTACAGTCCGGTGGGTTGGAAAATGAACTTTGTCCGCTGAAATTCTGGATGATACCGTCAATGGCCCGCACAGTACCCATTTCCTGCTGCCAGGCCGGATCCGGACCTTTGGGGAGAGCCGTTTCGGCAAAAGGATAATCCCTGTCCTTGAGTTCCTTGTTTCTCTTTACCAGGGCATCCTGTTTGATGGCTTCCATCTGTTCCGGGGTCATTACGGGAAAATCCCTCAATGGCCCGATAACATCATGATATACAGCTGTGCTGATTGCCGTCGGGGATACGGTGATATCCTGTGCGTTAATACTAAATACCGACATCAAAATGGTGATGAAGGTGAAAGTAATGGTTTTATTCATATTTGTGCTGGTTAACTTTGTATAATAAAAAAGTCAGAATGCGAAAAAATCGCAAATTATCTTTGTAGTAACAAATAAGAATGGGAATTGTTCTGATCTTAGGGATCTCTATTGGTTTGAATTAAAGAGCGTTGGAGCTTAAACAATGAAATACCCTCGCCTTTACCTCTTCAGATTCGGGAATTAATTCTTCGGATGTGAAAAGACCATTTTCGGGATCTATCCTTTCAAATATCTGCAAATAAAGATCGAAGATCAGTTTTAGACTGAATATATAACGGGGAGGGATTTGAGACTCCAACCTTTCGACAGCTTTCTGGGTTTCAACCCTGTATGTGTCTGCTATTCCTTTGTATTCCCGGATCATATCCCTGAAATTCCCGGTGATTTCGCCACCTGCGGCAATCTGCTCAAGGTCACCTTTAGAAAGGTCGTGTTTCTCAAGCATGTCGGCAGCAAAATAATTCAGGTGGTCGAGCTGGTCTTTTCGAAAATCCCTGATGATATGGACAATATAGCTGAAAAGCGCGCAGGGCCTTGCCATGTTGCTTATATCGGGAAAATTCTGGATGTAATGTCCGTTTTGCCTGTCGAGACAGCATAAATGCACAAAAACTGAAGCCGGACCGTTGGAGGCTCCTTCGGAATATGCAAGGAATTGCTCAAAAGTCTCGAATCCATTATGATGAATATCATGCATCATCGATTTGGCAAAATTATGAAAGTATAGTAGCGGTATCCTGAATTTGGTTATGGTTTCCAGGACTTCATCCAGGAAGGGATCATTTGAATCCTGGCCCTGCAGGCAGGATATCCAACGGGTTACCTGATCGGTAAAAAGTTGCTTGTCCATGCAGGAAAGTGTAATTGTCAACGCCTTACGGTCGTCGATCATATCATCGATCCTGCGCATGAATTTATAGCAGGTTTTAGCTGCATCAAACCTGTCTTTTTCCCAGAAGTGCGCAGCAATCAGTATGTTGGGGTGCTTTTGGATATTCTGGAAATCGATTTGATCAACAATATGAGTAATATTTTGATTATCAGTATTCATTATCTGCAAATTTACTGAAAAGGAAAGAACTTCAGGATTTTCGCGGCAGTTAGTTTGGCTGAAAGCAGGGCCATAGGGACACCGTTTCCGGGATGAGTGCTCCCTCCGGTGAAAAACAGGTTTTTATATCTTTTATGCTGGTTGTGAGGACGAAAATACCCCATTTGCATTAAATGATGGCTGAGGCTGCCGAAAATCGCTCCCCGGGATAAATTGAAAACCGCTTTCCACGTCATGGGCTGATAAACGCTCTCAAATTTAATATGATTCTCAAAGCCGGGTAAGCCTTCGTCAGATAATCTTGTTAGCACTGCCTTCCGGTTTTCCTGCCTGATCTTCTCCCAGTCGTATTCCTTGTCGCGGCGTAAATAATCGAGGGGAACGATGATGGAAACGGATGCCTGTCCTGCCGGGGCCGCTGTAAGATCAGATTTTACCGGGGAATGCAGGTAAAAGCTGGGCTCATATGCTTGCTCATCTCCCCGGAATACTCCTTCAATATTCTTCCTATAATCCGGTGATACGAATACGTTGTGCTGTTCCAATTCCGGGAAATCTTTATCCATCCCCCAGTAATACACCAGTGCCGAACAGGTGTATTTCATTCGTTCCAGCTTACGAATATAGGGGCTTTCAGGAAGCAGTTCATTGTAAATATAGGGGAGGTCGGCGTTGGATACAACTATATCAGCATTCTCTGTTTCTCCGTGTTGAAGAAGTACTCCCGTAACCCGGTTGTGCTCTGTGAGTATTTTTTCAACGTCCGATTTGTAACGAAACTCAACACCATTCCCAATGGCAATGTTTACAAGGCTTTCCACAACCCTGTTCATTCCGCCTTCGGGGTACCAAACGCCTTCCGTTAGTTCCAGGAATGGAAGCATGGCGAAAATGGCGGAGGCATGGTATGGGTTCTGACCCACGTAAATATTCTGGAAGGTAAATGCAATGCGGAGTTCCTCAGAGCTGAAGAAACTGGCCGAACGTTTGTAATGGTTGCTGAAAGCACGCGTTCTTCCCAACATGATCAGGTTGGGGATGTTGATGAAATCAAAGATGTTATAATAATTGACATCGATGATGCGCTTCATGGCCAGCAGGTATGAACGGTAACTCTCATCCATGTACCTGAGAAACGAAGGATAGCTTCCGGGTTCCATCTTTTCAAGCTGGTTACGCATCCCGGCAAGGTCGGATGTAAAACGGAGTTCTGTTCCGTTGGCATAACGCAGACTGTATACCGGATCCATCCTGAATAGGTTCATTTGCTCTTCCAATGTTGTGCCGAAATCATTATAAATGCTCCGGTAAACCTCCGGCATCATCAGAAGCGTTGCACCCAGATCGAAACGATGCCCTTCTCTTGTGAAGCTGGCGCAACGGCCACCGGGGAAGTTGTTCTTCTCAACGACCAGGACTTTATATCCTTGCCTGGAAAGATAAATGGCTGTAGTAATGCCCCCAATACCCGCCCCAATGATGATAACCTTTTTGTTCATAAAAATTTTAGGATTAACGCGACAAAACTAATCAGACTTCCTTATATGACAAGCGTACTAAAATAATTTGTGTATCACCTCCACGATAACCCTGATCCTGATATCCTCAACCCCCTTTTGATAAGCATTACGCTCTGCAGTGAGGTAATCTTGTCCTTCACCGCTTATGTCACGTGATGAATAACTGTACAGGGCTTTCTCCTCTTTATCGCTTGTTACAAGAGTGTATTTCAGGATGGATACGGATTTATTTCCGGAAGCCTCGCCCTGACGGGTGTCTGCCTCGATCCGTACAACGAAATCAGCAGTGGATTCTGTTGAAGAGACTGACAGGTTCCTGGAATATAATTCTGAAATAAAAGCCTTTTTCAGGATTTGATCTGCAGATTTTCGCCCAAGATTCTTTTCATCGGATTCCACAAAAAACGATGGCTGTGTGATCCGGATTTCCATGCTGCAGGATGGGATGAGCATGTTCCACATGATTTTACGCAGAGTCAGGTCAAGTGTGGAGGATCTCAGTATCTCCTCCATGTCGAGACTTGCAATAAACTGTACCGGTGAGCTTTTGGTGGTGATCTTATCGATGCTGAAGCCAAACTCCCCTTTCTCACCGCTGATCGCTTTGCCGTTTACCAGCGGTTGCGCGGTAAAGCCAGCGGATACAGGCATTCCTGAAATGGGCTTACCTTCATTGTCGCTGATCCGGAAACTGAGTTCTTCCGGTGTCAGCGGATAACCTCTGACAGCTGTAATGCTTTTATTTACAGGATTTATGCGAATTTCATCCAGCATCACTTCAACTTCCGTTACCAGGAAGTTGGCCAGATATACCTCCCTGCCATCAATGTTTGTCAGCAAAGGCTCGTGTAAGTGTTCCCTAAGTTCATCCAGGCCTTTGATCAGTGAAATAAGCGTGTTCCTGTAGTCACGGGCGCCCCGGTAACGAACGGCATTTTCATATTCAGCTCTGGCTTTGTCGATCGCAATACCGGTCTTCTCTTTCTTCAGCTTTTCATGTAAGGATTTCGACAAACGATAGTAGACCATGTAATACTCATCGTCTTCAAAGGAATCAACCATTTCATAACCTGCAAGGTACTCTTCACTTCGAATATTGATCTGTGAACTGTAATATTCCGATAGGTTAAAATCCACTTCCACCGTCCTGAGCATGGAATTACCCGATACTGTGACAGAAATCTCTTCGGCCAGATTGTTCAAAGCGTTCTGCCGGGCTGTTCTTTGGTATTGTTCCATGCCGGCATTTTTTCGGGCGGATCCGATCCCTGTGTAATAGCCCTCCTCAATTGGTTTTTTCCTGGCCCAATCAGGCCAATCAGACTGTACTTTGCTTAACTCTCTCCCTGATCCGCATCCAAGGAACAAAAGGAGAAATAAAATAAAAGAGAGGTTCTTCATCATTCGGGATTGTATGCGTTTATCTTTCCAGCAATCCGGTTCGCGGCATCCTGGATCATATCTTCTTTCAGCGATTCAATGCTTCTGATCTGCCGGGTATCACTTAGCAGACGTTGCAGATTTGACTTTGCCCGGTAATTGTCCCTGATCTCATCCTTATCAGATGCCTTGTATTGATACTCCCAGTAACCCGGAATCAGTTCGCCCTTACCCCCGGTAAATTCCACGTAATGCATCTTATCCGATTCTGCCAGGGTAAAACGGTCAACAGAAAGCACCTCCCCGGTTTCCCTGGAAACGAGCTTGTAACTTATGGATGAAGATACGGAATTCGTTTTCTCATATTCCTGGTAATAAACCTTGTCATACTTCGTCCGTGTCTCTTCTAATCCGGTTTCGGGATTTTTAACTTTATATTCCTGTTTCAGGAATCCTTTCATCTTTGTTGATTGCAGGGGGCCTGCCAGGGCTTTGTAGTCCTGTATTTCACAGGAAAGTATGGCTTTCGCGCTACCGGCCATGGCCGGATCGATTAACTGCAGGAAAGGGTTACTCAGACGAGCCAGTCCCGACTGAAGCTCATTTTGCAGGGCACGACTGACCTGCGGATCGGCCGGCAGGTTTCTTACCGGCAGCAGAACGATCGTAACCCTACCTTCTTCAAGGGATTTGTCCTGCAAAAGTTCAGCGTTCTTATAGTTTCCCGACCGGTGCAGGATCATCCCGAAAAGATCATATGCCTTCCTGAATTTTTTCTGATCCATTGCTTCTAACGCTGCCCTGTAATCCGGTTCATTCCTGGCTTCATGGTAAAGTGCCTTCACATCTTTGTAGTTGTCCTCCAATACTATGATCTCCCTGAAAATTGCCGCAGCCTCCTGAAAACGCTCTTCCTGCAACAAACGATAACCCGTACTGTACCTTTCCGAAAGGTGTGTGCTTTTGACATCATCATAATACTGTTCATACTCATGAGGAAATATCAGGTCAACACCGAGTTTGTCAACATCATCTGCGTATTTCCGGGCGTCGAGATAAGCATTTACAGCAGTTTCTACCTGGTTGTTCTTATAAGCATTGTAAAACCTGCCAAGTTTATCATCCAGGACAAGCTGGCCGGTTCTTTTCAGTCCGATGATGGCAGGTACATTGTCTTTCTTTTTAAGTAAAGCCCGGAAATAATAATCTGCTGCTTCTGTGACCATCCCGGCCTGCTCCAAATCATAGCCTTTTTTTGCCAGTCGCTTTGAAACGCAGGAAGAAACAAGCAGGGCAAGGATGGAAAGCAAAAGCAAGTAACCGATGTTTTTCATACAGTTTTTGGGCAAATTAATAAAAAAAGGGACTCCATCCTACGGGATGGAGTCCCTTTTTTTTACCTCCCCATACTAAACCAGTCTCCGGAAAAGTTAATCCCTCATGGTTCTTGTTTCAGGATTTGCTAACTTTGGTCAAAATTAATCCCTGTTATTATGAAAAAATCCGCTTTCCTTCTATCAATGGCCGCTTTGATCTTAGTGCCCATGATTATTTCCCTGAATTCCTGCAAAAAAGACGACGATAACGAAGAGCAGGACGCTCCCTTGCCAGAAAACTACTACATCATGGAAAAGGAGTTTATGAACACGGAAGATCCCTGCTTTGTCAATGTTATGTTCCAGGTTGTGAATGGTTATGGAAAGGGCATCAGTAACCTGACTACGGAAAATTTCACGGTTTATGAGGATAACCAGGCCGTTTCACCTACAGAGTCGGCTTTGTCAATCATGAAAAAGGATGCGGTTCCCTACCAGCTCAGGACCTTGCTTATGATCGATAACAGTGTGAGCGTAGGCAGCAACCTTGCGGATATCAAGAAAGCTGCCAAATCTTTTGTTAAAAATATTGAAAGCAAGCAAAAGATTGCCGTTTATGTGTTTTCAGAAAACACACAAATAATTCAGGAATTTACCAGCGATACGGTGAAACTTAATGCGGCCATTGACGGTATCCAGCTTGGATTGGCCTCTACCGACCTTTACGGTGCTATCATTACAGGGGTTAGTAAATGGACCGACGTTTACAGTGATGATAATATCGAACAGGGTTATATGGTTCTGTTCACCGACGGTCGCGATACACAAGGCTCACATACACTCAATGAAGCCCTCACTGCAAGAGGGAAAAAGCAGGTGTTTTCACTCGGACTGGGTGCAGAGATCGATCCCAATGCCTTGCAACAGATAGGGAATGCAGGATACTTTAAAATTGAGAATATCGAAGACCTCTCAGCTAAATTCATTGATGTGCAGGAAGATATCCGTAACCTTGCCAATAGCTTTTATTACCTGTACTACATGAGCCCGAAAAGAGGGGATAAGGTTCACACACTGCGTCTGAATATAAAAGGGAATGCAAACGGTTCCGAGAACGGTTACATCACCGGTCAGTTCAACAGTCAGGGATTTTACTCCATGACCCAGACCCTGATGATCAATCACGGGCAAAGCCAGGTCGTTCTGACGGTGCTCGATTCTTATACTTTGTCGGCCGTCACTTTCCTGCCGAACAATACACCTCAGTTCTCCTGGACCACCTCCGATGCTTCGGTGGTTACCATACAGCCCCAGGGCGGAGATAACGCCAATGCCGTGATCACCGGGGTAGGGCAGGATGGCCAGACTGCAATCATCACCTGCAACGATGAGGCCAATTCTCTCACAACAACCATTAGTGTTGTGCTCGAAGATTGATAGTCGCATAGTAGGTCAAAATGCCTCCTGATCCGCGCCTTAAAGGCTACTCCCTGGCTTTGCTGGCAACGCTTGCCGGTTCTACGGTTTACATCTTCAGCAAAGCCGCCCTGAACCAGGTCAGCCTGGCGCAATTCGGAGTGTACTGGTTTGCTTTCGCCATTTTTTGGAATGTGCTGTATGCGTTACGCCTGCCGAAATTCAGAGCCTTTCCCCTGATCAGGGGCCATTCTCTCAGGATGTTGATGCTGATCGGAATTATTGAGCTGATTGCTACAGGAGCATTCTATGCGGCAATCAGAACATCTGAAAACCCTGCCATCCCTTCCTTCCTGAGAAATATGGAGTATATTTTCGTGACCCTCATGGGAGTTATGATCCTGAAGGAAAGATTTACCATCATGGAACTGATCGGCGTTATTCTGACGTTTTCCGGGGCATTGGTTATCAGTTACAACAGGGAACTGACCTTGACTTCATTTATAACCGGAACATCCGGATTTATGCTGCTTTCAACATCGTTTTACGGGGTGAGGACCATTATGGTAAAAACCCATATCCGTGCACTCACCCCGAGCATCCTTGCGATTAACCGGGCACTTTTCCTGTTTACGACTGCTTTTCTGATCCTGATGATCCGCGGTGAGTCACTTGAAATCCCGACCCGGGTTATGGTAAATATCGCTATCGGTTCGTTTTTCGGACCATTTCTAACTTCAATCGGACAATACAGCGCCCTGAAATATATTGAAGCATCACGGCTTGCCATTTTACAAAGCACTACAGCTATGTTCGTCCTTATTGGTGCTTACCTGATCTTCGGACGCTTTCCGCTGGGATATCAGCTTGCTGGTGGTGCAATGACTATCGCAGGACCTATGTGGCTGCT
>JAHJRE010000226.1 GCA_018831055.1 Bacteroidota bacterium | reverse complement strand
TCCTGGCCGGTATTCCGACGCTTCGGCATAGTGCGGTCAGTAACCTCGAATGCCCCCCACATTCAGCCTTTCGGAGCTCAAAGGTCCCTTTTGCCGAACCTCCCCCTGGTATCGCCCCAACAATGTTCTTCTCGACCCAACGACTTAGCATTATAGCTGCATCCCATAGATCTTCAGCACCAATGGTTATCTTTTCAGCTTCTCCTTTAATGGAGGGATCATCGGATTCGATAAGTTCTCCTGGCTCGAGATAGATAACCAGGGTACTGTCTGATGAAAAGTCATGGGGAAAGTCCGGAGCCCCTTCTCCATCATATCTGCTGGATGTGGTTTCAAAGGTCCCGGAGATAAGGTTGTTTTCAACGGAACCTATAAATCGCTGCCCCGGACAGCTAAGCCCGCTTTCGCTTATTACCTCGCCGCTCGTCTGTATTCTGGCCTCCAACCTCATTCTTGTGATCTCCCTGAAGTCATTTATAACAAGATTTACGTTGTAGAATATCATATCATCTACGTTGACTTTGGAAGTTTTTCCCATGATATCCCTGTTCGACAATATTATATTCTTGCCGGTGATATAATTCATCGATTTCAGGATAAGTCCATCATCAACATGGATCCAGAGATCCGATGTTTCAGCTGTTGTGCTGTTGAATTCATGCAGTATTAATGCATGATAAATGTTACCGTTGATCTCAAGGGTATCCTTTCCTATAAAAGTATATATCTTCCTGATGATTTGCCTGTGTGCATCATCAAGCACCGAAAAGCCTCTTACCGTCATTCCTTTCTTTGAGAAGGATTTCACTAAATGAGGATAGTACAGAAGGTTTTCAGTTAGTACAGAATCGGATATCATAATGTTTTTTTCACCCTGGATTAATCCTCCCTTGAATATTACACTGTCACCAATAACTAATGTACTTCCCTGAAGATCTATCTTTCCTTGCCGGATCCTGGTTCTTGACATGTTTATCCTCCCTGTTATTGGATCCCTGTAATTTTTAAGAGAAAAGATTATGCTGACATCCTTTCCCATTAGCTCCATCTGCAAGTCATAATGAGCTTCCTGCATTAACATTTTACCACTATCCTCCAGTATCTCCCTTTCCAGGATTCTGGCAAACCCGCAAAGGGTCCCGTTCATTTCAATGGCATAGTACAAAACGGTATCCTCTGTTTCCCCCTGAGAATAAACACCTTCATGGCATCCAGTAAACCCGATAACGGTTATTAGAAAAGAGACTATAACGAATCCTGCAAAGTGTTTCATAATGATAATCTTAAACTGACTTTAATTCCATGAAGATCCTTTCCTCATGGCCCTCTTTATAATAGTCCAGGAAGTTCCGGAAATTTCTGGCAAATGAGTTGCAAAGCTGATCAAACGTAAAACGCTTCGTATACTGCCGGTAATCATAGGGAGATATATGCACGCTAATGTTCCCGTCCTTGCTGAATAGAACATAACTCACACGCGATGGTTCGGGATCTGTCATGAGTGATATACCCAGGGAAAACAAAAAATAAACACCTTCTGACCTAAACACCGGAAGTGCTACATGTTTTGATTTCAATATGCGGCCAAAACCCTGGAGGTCATCAATGGTATATTCAGCACTTCCCGCAGAGTATGGCCTTGCAGTAAATCCCGCGGAGGCTTCTTCAATCGAATCAACCGCCAGTTTGAACAGTCTTCTTGATTTTGCTTCGTATAACTCGTGCCCCTTGAGTAGTGGCCAGGTTAAAATGATAAATATCACACAGACAATGAGGCCAATTAGATACGATTCAAGGGTAAAAAAGGAATTCATGAAGAAGCTAAGGCTCTGTAATGACGAAAAACCAAGCAATAGTCCCAAAACAGGATATACCCATAGCCGGTACCGGAACATCTGGTAAATGCCCATAATCGCAAAAAATAATGCTACCCCGGTGATGGAAAACACAGGGCCCGGATGCGCAAATGGGCTATTATGATCACTAAGCAATCCCTCATTATGCATGTTTGTCCGTATGATCACCTCAACAATTACGAGGATATAAAAGCTAAAAATAGTAATGGGGTATATACGTCCTACAGGCCCCCTTAATTTGTTTCTTTTAAACATATTGTTACCGGATTTTAAAATTCAATAAATATAAACTTCAAAAATAATGAACTATGCAAATATAAGGTAATGAATTAGTTTTGTCAAGAAATTTTTACGGATTGTGAAAAAAATCGTATGAAATGCTCGTCACGATTTATATTTGGCAGTAGATGAAAATTTTGAGTAATCCAATAGAATAAAAAAAATCAACCCTAATCCCTAACCCCTAATCCCTAATCCCTAATCCCTAATCCCTAACCCCCAATCCCTAATCCCTAACCCCCAATCCCCAATCCCCAACTATTTCCTCCCCCTCCCCACAAGATATCCTATCCAGAAACTTATCAGGGCAGTGCCGCTGAGAACGACAATGATAAACAGAAAGTCATTAAAAAGAGTATTGTCCATAAGTCTATATGATCAGCGACATTTCAACCCTTCGATTCATCTTGCGTCCTTCGGGAGTATCATTGGATGCGATGGGAAACTCATCTCCCATGGCTTCCACCCTGATCTGAAATTCATCGATCCCGACTTCGATCAGTTTTGTTTTGATGTGCTCTGCTCGACGCAGACTGTAATCAAAATTTGCTCCTTCCGATCCCCGGTTATCGGCATGACCATATAGAATGACCTTTTTCCCCTGGTTGTTATTAAGGTAAACTATTAAATTCTCCAGATAGCGTTGAAATTCTTCACCTGTTTCTGCTTCGGCGCTGGCGAATCCGAAATAAACCGTCATCGGCCCCGATTTTTCAAGGTATTGTAAGGCATTGGATACCGGATCCGGAGTACGTGTTTCAATAGCCAGTGTTCTTCCGGATGAACGGTTAATTTTTCCACTATTTTCAGGCAAATGGTACAATCCGATTTCTTCATCGTCAACCATGATAGTGGAAAACATAAATACCTCACTGCCTCTCACCTTGCTTACGTAATAGTATGAACATCCCGCCATCCAGAATGCAAGCAAAATGGTTAATAATATGACCTGGGTTCTCATGGGATAAAGATTTTGGTTAACATTACGGCAGTTTAAAGCTTCCTGCATAGATGTATTCTTCCATATGCTTAATTCACACTGCCGCTAAAGCCTAAATATAATACACGATACTTCCAATTGGAATATATATTTATCAGCATGCTATGTTGATTATTTTTTGATATGGAGCATCCTGTTTGACTCCGTGACGTAAATCACAGTATCGGCAGGTGTTTCAGAAGGTGTTCCGGATGGCCGGGGTTGTTGATTATTTGTTGAAAACTACCTTTTGATGAATGATCAACCGGAGTTTTTGTTTCCGTACATTTTGTCCATGGTTGTATTAACGATACCTGCTGCTACCTTCCTGGGAAGCAGACGTTGCAGGAAAAAATAACTCAAACGGTTAAAATATCCCGGGATGTAAAGGTTCTTACTGCCCAGCTTTCTTAATGCTTTTTCTGCTACAATTTCCGGATTCATGACAGATGGTCCGAATTTCGTTCTTGCCGGATTGGTGGCCAGGAATGCCGGGGTTGCTGTTGCGCCCGCCAAACAGGCCAATATGTCGATATTATATCGTTTCAGTTCGAAATGCAGTGCCTCTGCCAGGGTTAGGCAATAAGCCTTGCTTGCGCTGTAAGTGGGCACAAAACCTGTCCCGAACAACCCGGCCAGTGAAGCCATGACAAGGATTCCCCCTTGCCGCCGGTTTTTCCATCTTCCTGTAAAACAATGTACCAGATGTGTCAGCGTCCGGTTATTGATGAAAAGGTGGCTGTCCAGGTCATTATGGCTTTGTTCCAGGAAAGGCTTGACTTTACTATATGCAGCATTGTATACCAGCAATCCGCAGTCGTATTTATCCGAAATATCCGCAATCGTTTCCCATGCATCATCCCTGATGAGATCCAGGAACACCGGCAAAACTTCAATCCCATAATCCGATGAAATTTTTTGTGACAGCTCCTTCAACGATCCTTCCTTGAAATCGATCATGATGATATTCATCTTTCTCTGCGCGAGGCTAATGCAAAATGATCTTCCAAGTCCTTCCGCTGCCCCGGCAACCACAGCCCATGGTCCGTATTTTTCTTTGAAATCAGCCATAATTCTTATTTTTGCGGTTTTCGTACCTCAATGGCAATATTAACCAATTATTTTCAGGAATGAGATCCCTATTATTCGCTTTTCTGGGTTTTCTCCGGTTCTGGCAGCGGTTGTTCCGCAGGATGTCGGGAAAGACCACAGATGACATCTCCACTCAAAGGATCACGACCGGCAAGGCCTGGGACGAATTCTGCGACCGGCTCAAACTGGCCGGCTCTGTTTTGCAGTACCCGGGAACTCCCCGGGATGCTTTGCAACAAGCGGAAGGCATCCGTTACCTTACCCGTCTTACCCGTGCTGCCCTCGAAGCTTTCGTTGAATACAACGATCCGGCCTTCCCTGTTTTTCGCAGGATGGTGCATGAAACGGTGAAAATGGGAGCGGATAACCCCGATAACCATTACTTCAATGCACAAATCAGCGGTCAATTTGAATACAGGATCTGGGGAAAAAGAAACTCCATCCATTATTTGGGCTTTTTTACGCAATACGGTAATTACGGTACTACCGGTGGGATGGCCCCTTGCGGGAAGATTGAGGATTCAGGCCTTATCCTGGAAGACGACGGCTCCTTTGAGATCATCCTGAGCCGTGAACCCAAGGGAAAAAACTGGCTGAAAACGGAAGAGGATACTTCACTGGTCATTGTAAGGCAGACTTTCCTGGATCATGCCCATGAGGTTCCTGCTGAGTTCGTGATTGAGAATCTTGACGGCAGGAAACATCCGGAACCGTTGTCGCCGGTCGCTCTTGATGAAGGACTGAAAACCGCTTCCCTCTTTGTTGCCGGGGCACCTTTGCTGTTTGCCCGCTGGGCTCACGGTTTTAAAAAGCATCCCAATACCCTGCCGCTCTTCGATCCTGAAGTCTCCAACTCCGCAGGTGGCGATGCCTCTATCCTGTATCACCATTCCTACTGGAAACTGGATCCCGATGAAGCGCTTGTCATAAAGGTCAAGCCACCCGCCTGCGATTCATGGAACTTCCAGTTAAACAATTACTGGATGGAATCGCTTGATTACCGGTATTTTACCATTTCCGTGAACAAAGCTGAAGCAAGCTATGCAGCCGATGGTTCCGTTCAGGTTGTCGTGGCGCATAAGGATCCCGGGTTACCCAACTGGATAAACACCTGCGGACATCGGGAAGGTACCATGTGCTGGCGCTGGTACCGCCTTAAAAATGGGGAATCTCCTGTTGAGCCTTCTTGTAAGGTTATGAAATTAAGTGATATAGTTGATAATCTTTAAAAATCTGCATGATCTGTGGTAAACCCCCATTATCAAAAAATGAAAAATAAAGCAACCGTACGCCCCGGTGATTTTAACAAACAGCCTTTATGGTTTAAAGCCCTGAACGATGTTTGGCGCGGAACGTATTTCCTGGGAACCCAAATCAGGCTTGAGAAGGATGATATTATTAAGTCAGCCAGGAAGCTAACCGGACTGTATGACCTTGGCAGTGATTTTTTGGATGAGCCTCTTGACCGCATGCTATGGTCGATCAATCACGAGGCCCAACTGCATCCTGTGGGCAGGTTTATCTCAAAGCAGCGCCTGGTAAACCTGCTTGCCGTGAAATTAAGGGCTGAATACTGGTTTAAAAAGCATCCTGAGATCCTGGATCAGCCTCTTTACCCTGTTTGGCTGATCACCGGCCTGCAACGAACCGGGACTACCAAGTTACAGCGATTACTGGCGGCAGACCCGGATAACAGGGTTCTGGCCAGTTGGGAAGCCATCAATCCTGTGCCGCTGAACGACGATTTCCGGTTGAAGGAAAAAAGAATAAAGAAGGCATGGATGAGCGAAAAGGCATTACGACTTATGGCTCCCGGGTTTTTTGCTATTCATCCTGTTGAACATCTGGCTCCTGAAGAAGATATACTCCTGCTGGATGTCACCTTCCTCAGCACAACCCCTGAAGCTACCATGCATGTGCCGTCGTATGCTTCCTGGCTCGAATCCATCTATCAGGCACCGGCATATGAATATGGCATGAAGCTTTTGAAATTTCTTCAATGGCAGAAACCGGCCAAACGGTGGGTGCTGAAATCGCCTCATCATCTTGAGTTTTTACCCCTTGTGCATAAATATTTCCAGGATGTGCGTATTTTGTGGACACACCGCGATGTGCACCGTTCCATACCTTCATTCCTGAGCATGATGGCACACAGCCGCATGATATTTAGCAATAATGTAAGCCTGCAGGGTGTCGCCGCTCATTGGGTCAGGAAATCAGGATACATGCTTAATAAAGGTTTGGATTTCAGAACCAGCGATCACAAAGAAGGTTTGTTCACCGATATTTTATACAACGATTTCCTGGAAGACAGCCTGAAGTCTTTAACGAAAATATATGGTGATAATGGAGGTATAAACGAAGGACTGTCAGAGCGGTTCCGACATGCGGAATTAATAAACCCTCCCGGAAAGTACGGTTTGCATGAATATGATATTCGGGATTTCGATCTTTCACCTGACGATATCGACAAGCATACTGCGGATTATCAACACTTTATTAAAGACGTATCTTATGGGAAACAGGAAAAGTTATAATAATCCTTTTATTGCTACTTACACAGGGATACGGGATTTGTTCCGTAAGCATGAAAAGGTTGGGACACTTTCACCCGGGGACAGGCTGGATGGTAAAAGGGTATTGATTACAGGTGCCAGTTCAGGATTGGGTTTTGCAACCGCAGTGGAGCTGGCCCGCCGGGGTGCAAGGGTTGTGATGGCCTGTCGCAGCGGTATCCCTGAGAAAGGGGAGGAGGCAAAACGCCTGAGCGGATCGGGTGATATTGATATGGAATATGTAGATCTGTCGGATTTGCAGTCAATTGCAGACCTCGTCCAACAAATAAAGAAAAAACACTTTCCTCTGGATATTCTTATCTGTAATGCAGCCGTGGTTCCGAAAAAAAGCAGTAAAACGGCTCAGGGTCTCGAACAGATGTTTGTTGTCAATTATTTGGCAAAGTATGCTCTGGTGAACCGGCTTATCAGGATGAATTTATTTAACCGTGAAAACGGGGCCATCCCAAGGATTATTTTTGTTTCATCGGAGAGCCATCGTAATCCAAAAGATTTTAACCTGAATGGATTTGGTACATACCAGGATTTTAACATTGGAAAAGTTATGGAACTCTATGGCTATTATAAATTGATGCTGACCACCTTTGCCAGGGAATTATCACGGCGTTTGAATAATTCAGGAAAGACTGACTACTCCGTTTTTGCGTTTTGTCCGGGCCCGGTTAACACAAATATTGCCCGCGAGGCCCCGGCGATTTTTCAACCCTTGCTCAAGCTCATTTTTTCCTTGTTCTTTAAATCACCCCAAAAAGCATGCGAACCCGCGGTTTACCTTGCTGCTTCTCCTGATATGGAAGGTATTTCCTGGGATTATCTTTTTCTCATGGGGCGTAAAATGATTGATCCCAAAGCAGATGATCCCGAAAATGGAAGAAAACTATGGGATGTTTCAGAGGAGGTTTGTAAAAAGACAACCGGCGGTATTTCTATAAGGGGATAATGGAAAAGATGCAGGCTACAAGCTACAAGTTGCAGGTTACAGGTTACAGGCTGCAACCTGCAACCTGAAGCCTGTATCCTGCAACAATATCATTTCCCTCCCGATCCCCATTTTCTCATTTTCTGTTCCCGTGCAAAAAAACATTTGTATTTCATTGCTTTTACGCTTGATTTTTTGTATCTTAACGGCATTCACAGTTAACATCATGCGACGTTTCTGGGTCATATTATTTTTAATTACCGGAGTAGTAACATGGTCCATGTCGCAGGAAGTCTCCAAAGCCCCTCAACCTGTGGTTTCTTATTCCAAAGCTACTACCGTAACACCTGAACAGCCGGTTTACGGTGGGGAAAAGTTTCCTGGAGGCAGCAGAACAGAATTTGATCCTGCCACCGGAAAACCCGTTAGTCTTTACCTCAACCCGGTTTGGCAATGTGGTGAAGTAGTGCTGGGCAACGGTGAAAAAATGGTGGACTGTCTGCTTAGATATAATATTTATGCTCAGCAGATGCAGTTCATCCGGGGGGGAGATACTCTCGCTTTTGCTGATCCGGCAGAGCTGGATTACCTGATCTTCGACGGGCGGGAGTTCCGATACCTGCCTTTCCTGGAAAAAGGGGTTATGCAAAAAGGTTATTTCGAGGTTCTTGCTGATGGTCCCTGCCGTTTGTTGCTCAGAAGGGTCATCGTCCATCATGTAAAGGATGGGGACGATACTTCAGAAGACAAGTATTTCCTGGAGTATGAGTATTACCTCGAAAAGGAGGGAGAAACAGCAAAATGGGTGCCATTAAAGAAAAAGGAGATCCTGCACAGACTTGAAGACCATTCGGATGCAATTAAAGCCTACATCAGGGACAATGGCATGCACCTGAACACCTGCGAGGATTTTAAAAAGGTTGTGGAATATTACAATTCTCTCAATTAGCGCTTTTGGCGCAACGAAATCCAACGGTGGAATTCCGGTTTAGTCCCGGGCTCACCAACAGCAGCATCTGTTGATGACGGGAAGGTTGTGGCCCTCCCTGAACATACCACCAGCTTGATGTCGGCTTGTAAAAACTGCCTCCCTTTAAAATGTTGAAATAATAGCTTCCGTTGTTGTAAATATCGGAAGTCATCTGCCAAACATTACCTGTC
The DNA here is from genome assembly GCA_018831055.1 of Bacteroidota bacterium. Taxonomy (NCBI): domain Bacteria; kingdom Pseudomonadati; phylum Bacteroidota; species Bacteroidota bacterium. The sequence continues at coordinate 3,111 of JAHJRE010000226.1, read as the reverse complement.
AAATCCATAATGCCAAAAGGACTGCCACCCTGGGGAAAACTGTCGACCAGAGTCGTGTGCCCAAGTGCATGATTGCACATCGTGCTGTCGTATTCCATTCCCCATGGCCAGGTCAGTTCATCCTTACCCATTGCCGCGAATTGCCATTCCGCCTCGGTAGGCAGTCGCTTGCCGGCCCACCTGGCATAGGCACGGGCATCTTCAGGACTCACATACACCACAGGATGCCGCGCAAGGTCTTGCGGGTACATGCCTTTTTTCCAGTGCCGAAGGTAATTAGTGGTATCGGCCGGCATATAACCCGATTGCGTGACAAACTTATGGTAATCTTCGTTGGTGACCGGATAAATATCAAGATAGAATGGAGCGACCAGGGTGGAAACAGTATCTGCAGAACCCGGATAGGGGATAAACTGGTCGTCGTTGTTTGCATTCAATGTGATGGCCCCGCCGGGTATCAATGCCATTCCTGCGGGCTCAGGGCCTTTTTTCCATGCTGTTTTCTCTTCAGCCATCAGTAAAGGAGTTCCCGGCTGCAGGTAAAGCACCCTCTCATCCATCAATTCTTCCATTCCGAAAAGTTGCACTACTATCTTGCCCTGGTAATCCCCGAAATTTGCCAGGATGTCCAGTTCATGGGTACCCGGGGCAAGGCTGATATGGGTATTCCTGCAAGATGGCTCGCCCGGCCATATCCGGAGATCATCGCCCTCTTTTGCTGATATGGCAAGGGTATTCCCCTCTATCCCTGCTTCTATAAGTCTGGGCAAAAGGGCAATGCATTCTATGCTGCCTTCACGTCGGGTGTTAATGTCATTGCGGCTGTATGCTTCCAGCAGGACAGGGGCGCAGAGGGTATCACCCATGGCCACCGGCTCCAGCTCCTCATGCCTCCAAAGGCTGACAAGGTGCCTGTCCCGTCCCGGCTCAACCTCAAAAAGCGGTCCTTCATACCCTTCAGGATACATGCTTAGGACAGTATAAATCTCCTTATCCCCTAATGGCCATGAGTTTACCCAAACGCTATCTTTGAGTGTTGGAACCAGTGGGGTCCAATCATATTGCAGGAATGAACCGGTGTTTTCCCGGAGGAGCCGGGTGGTTTTTTCCAGGAAGTGGAAGTCACGCATGGTTTCTTCCGGCCTTCCGGGAGCGTAAAAGTTCAATTCCGAACCGTAACCGTTGAAGAAGGCAATGGCTACCTCCCGGTGCAGATCTATATCCTTGGGCTCCAATACCCTGAATATGGCGAAGTCGGGTTTAATCAGCTTGTTGAGGTTTAAAGGCGGGCTGAGGTAAATGGCATTATGTACCCGTCCGGAAACGATGCCGGGCATATCTTTCACAACGGCCATCCCTTCACTGTACATGATCACTCCCGCCTTGATGCTGTCGGCCGCCCGCTGATATTTCCCGCTCGACCAGCCATGGCAGTCCAGAACAACACCGTTGGCATCCGTAGCTTCAATCAACCTTGCCATGCCTTTATAAGGACTTTCTTTTCTTGTGCTTTCATCCCAGGGATTATAGCAGATATAAAATGCTGTCCCTTCCGATTGCATCTTGCGGCTGATCTCCCTGATTTTCTCAACCCCACCGGATAAACCCGAAAACATATCCCATTGGTTGCGGGGATCCAGTCCCAACCTTGGCCATGTAGGCCATAACCCGTAAATATCATATCCGCCGAAAAGTTTCTTTCCTTCTTCCAGGAATCCTTCAACAGTGTATTCTCCTGTCTTCCAATCGTAAAAGTCTTTATCCCAGGCAAACTGCAGGGCAATAAGATATCTGTTTCGCACCCATTTCAGGTCTTCCCTTTCAAACAAGGCATTGTCGAATGTATCGAGGTCAAAAAGCAAGGCTTCCTGAAACATTTTACGCAGCCCGTTTTGCCATTCACCGTCGAAATAATGAAAGTATATTGTATATTTCACATAACCGCCGGGATTAAGGTGGGTTTCGTAACGATGTTTTTTACCCTCTTTGATTTCTCCACGCCTGGCAATAGCCGCCACCGAGGGGCCTTTTTTTGTATCTAATGCTCCGTAGCCCATTTCCCATGCATTATCGGGAAGGATTACGCCAACAGGACCATGACCGGGCAGGAAAAGCTTTGCCCTGGCAAGGTCCCATGGACCTGTAGACGTGATATACACGTGGTCAGGTTCTTCCCCGAAGGGCACAATGTTTTCCAGGATAAGGGTATCCTGGTAAATATTCCTTACTATCAGATCGTACTTGAAAAAACCGGCATTGCTGGTATCCGGGAAGATTTCCGCCAGGATGCGGTCGGAGAAAAAAACCAGATACCGGGCAGGCTCCTGGATGATATCAACATCGGAGGAAGAATAGGAAAACCCATTGATCGTCATTGTCAGGAGTTGATTGGGCCTTGCCAGCAGGTATTTGTTTTTGCCGGTCTCAAATCCTTTGATCGTCATTCCCTTGCGTGTATCAAGGATGGGGGTCTGGGCGAAACCGGCCATAAACAGGCACATCGCCAGTAAAATCAGGATGGTTTTGTGTTGCATGAAAATTGGTAATTTTACATTGTGATCCTAACAAATATAAGATAAAAATTCACGCGTTGAACCATGTTGAACTTATAAAAATGATCCATGACCTGGATCTGCAGAAATACTTCTCAGAGCTGGATGTTTATGAGGAATGCAGGCTTTGTCCCAGGAATTGCGGCGTGAACAGACTGTTGGGTGAAGAGGGTTATTGTCGCAGCGATGCTTCCTTCACCATCTCATCCATTTGCAATCACATGGGGGAGGAGCCGCCGATTTCGGGTGATAAAGGCATTTGCAATATTTTTTTTACCAACTGCAACCTTCAGTGTGTTTTCTGCCAGAATTACCAGATCAGCCGCAATACCTTTGATTTTAGTGAGTATCGCATGGATTTCCGCCGGGTGCTGCTCTCTATAGCCGGTATTCTTCGCTCCGGGATGAATATTATCGGTTTTGTATCGCCCGGACATGTGATCCCCCAGGTGAAAATGATCATTCGCGCCCTGCGTGATCTTGGACTGGATCCTGTTTTTGTATACAACTCCAATGGTTATGATAAGGTAGAAACCCTCAGGTCGCTGGAAGGTATGAT
>JAHJRE010000225.1 GCA_018831055.1 Bacteroidota bacterium | reverse complement strand
CATCGGGCCTTTGCCATTGGTCACAATCTCTGGAGGGATGGTGTCAACCATGACGGCATAGTCGCCAAATTCACGGATACGACCTTTTACGAAACCATTACTAAATGCTCCCCCGGCGGATACCAGCTCTTTTTCCTTATCTTCTGTTTTTACAAGTAATGCCTTCTCCCGGAGGCTCTCAGGAAGGGAAATTACCGGGATCGATAATTCCATATACTTATGAACAGGTACAGTCTTATTGTGAATGGAATACAACTTTGAGTATGAGCCTTTAAAACGCTCAGATGAGTTGAAAATTAGTTCCAGATGGTCGTACAAAGCATAGGGAGGTACAATCAATTTAACACCATCAAATTCCAGGATGGTTTCATCTCTCCAGGAAACAGGAAAAGTGATAGAATCTTTTTGCATTGATTCTGTGATCGCTGTATCTTTCCTCATCATGACCGGAAAGCGTAAAACACTGGTATTTCCCGCAATATCTGAGGCTTCAACGGTTATTTGATGTACCAGGGAGTCCGGCAATGAAAATATCCCATCATTGATGATCTTTCTATAGATCTTCAAGCGGTTGTTAGGGTCTACGCGGGTGCGCATAAACCGTCGATCGCTGAGTATATATTCCCTGTAATCGATCAGGCTATTAATATACCGGGTATCATTAAAGCTAAAACGATCCATTATGTGCTCATAATAAAGCAGGGTATCCAGGAATATACTCAGGCGATGTATTCCATTTTTACTTCCGGATCCGTTGATTTGGTCATAGACCCTTATACCCAGGAAGAAATCACCTGTAACAAAAAGGGTATCTTTACCGGGCAAATAATATTTATTTCCACTTCCAAGTAATTTAAACTCGGTAATCCCTTCCTGTTTAGTTTTTTCAGGATAAACTCTAATCCCCTGCATAACCGGAGGCAAGCCATCTGTTACCCTGAACCCGAAAAGCAATGGGTTCATGGGGATTTGCGTTGCATCTTCCCTTATCTCAAAATGCAGGTGGGGGCCAAAGGAATATCCTGAATTGCCTGAATAACCTATGATATCGCCTTGTTTGACGGGGAACATTTCTTTACCAGGAAACAAGTTCACACTGAATTGCTCAAGTCGGTATTGTTCTTTTTTTACATACGCATCCAGTACGTTTGAAAAGTTATTCAGATGGGCATAAACCGACATATAACCATTTGGATGAGAAATGTACAGGGTTTTACCAAATCCTCCGGGTGATATATTGATCCTGGAAACATAACCGTCTGCTACTGCTCTGAGCGGTAAACCGGAAGTCCCCTGGGTACGGATATCCATTCCTGAATGAAAATGTCCGGAACGTAACTCTCCAAAAGTGCCTGACAAGGATATACCGAAATCCACCGGCGAAATGAAATCCGTCTGCGGGTACTTCTCCTGTGAGAAAGCTCCTGAGGCCATACAAAAGAATAATATAAACGTATTTCGACCGGCTTTGAACATAGTTGAAATTTATTCAACAAAAGTATATGTTCTTTGTTAGTTAACCCGATGAAAAGGGATAATTTTTCAGGGCATAGTTTTTATAACTTTGCGGACTCCTCCGCCTAAAAACAATTCATATAATGCCCGGATTAACTCCAATAGCATGAAAGACCTGAGCACAGGCAAGGAAAGCCGGCTGATACTGCATTTTGCGACGCCTATGTTGCTGGGTAATATTTTCCAGCAGTTGTACAATGTAGTCGACAGTATAGTGATCGGTAATTTCATCGGGACTGAAGCACTGGCGGCTGTCGGCGCCTCCTTTCCCATTATTTTTACGCTTGTTTCCCTGATTATGGGCATTGCCATTGGATCCACGGTTATCATTTCGCAGTATTACGGGGCCAAAGAAATAGAACAGGTTAAAAGGGCTATTGATACATTATATATTTTTATTTTCCTTGCCTCGATAGTGGTTACCGTTATAGGGATAATCGCCAGTGATGCCATTTTCCGTCTGATAAAACTTCCGGAGGAAGTCATTCCCCAGGCCAGCTTATACTTAAGAATATACTTTTCTGGAATGATTCTCTTCTTTGGATTTAACGGCACAAGTGCAATACTACGAGGATTGGGTGATTCCAAAACCCCCTTGTTTTTCATGGTCATATCCACCATCAGCAATATTTTACTTGACCTCCTTTTTGTAGTTGGGTTTGGCTGGGGTATTGCCGGAGCGGCTTATGCAACGGTTGTGGCTCAGGGTGGGGCATTTGTGACAGCCATACTGTACCTGAATAAAAAGCATCCTATCATTAATCTCTCCTGGAGAAAGTTGATATTCGACCGTGATATTTTTATGAAGAATATTAAAATTGGCTTTCCCATCGGGTTTCAGCAGGCTTTTGTAGCTCTGGGCATGATTATGATGTACTGGCTGGTGAATCCTTTCGGGACAGCAACCGTGGCAGCCTATAGTGTAGTTTTTCGCATCGATTCATTTGCAGGCATGCCGGCGATGAATTTCGCAGCAGCCTTGTCGACCTTCGTGGGACAAAACCTCGGAGCCGGAAAGCCTCACAGGATAAAAACCGGTTTGGGCGCCACGTTTCGCATGACTTCACTGATAGCGGTTTCTATTTCTCTTATTTTAGTGGTATTTTCCCGCGGAATGATATCATTGTTTACTTCAGACCCGGAAGTTATTGAAATCGGTGCTAAATATCTTCAAATCGTAAGTCCTTTTTATATTGTTTTTACAACCATGTTCGTTGTAGGCGGTGTTATGCGAGGCGCAGGCGATACGCTTATCCCGATGATCATAACCTTTTTTGCATTATGGGTTGTCAGGATACCGGCATGTTATCTCCTTGCTCAAAAACTGGGTGCCACAGGAATATGGTGGGGCATCCCGATGGCATGGGTCATTGGTCTTATCCTATCGTATTCGTATTACAGGACAGGAAAATGGAAATCCCGTGTGATTGTCAAACATGAGCAACCGTAGAGTTTATCAAACCAATGGTTAATTTTTTAATGTATCCGATCAACTCAAAGTTTTGTAAAATGAAACTTATGCTTATTTTTACATCCGGTTAAGCAAGCTCCTGTCTTTCAATAATTATAAACCCTAATTCCATGTAACAATGAAAAAGGCATTAATTTTATCCATTGCAGCAATTATGATGATTTTCACAGGATGTCAGGAAGGGGCCAAAAAGATCAACTACCCCGTAACAGAAAAAGTACAACAGATCGACAATTATTTTGGTGTGGATGTGGAAGATCCTTACCGCTGGCTGGAAGACGATAACTCGGAACAAACCCTTGCATGGGTTCAGGCCCAGAACCAGGTAACCGGAGAATATCTTTCACAGATCCCATTCCGGGAAAAGATCAGGGAAAAACTCACGAAAATGTGGGATTATCCTAAGTTCGGACTCCCCTATCGCGAAGGAAAATATTATTTCTTCAGTAAAAACGACGGGTTGCAAAACCAAAGTATCGTTTATATCCAGGAAGGGCTTGACGGTGAACCCCGTGTTATCCTGGATCCAAATAAACTCTCCGAAGACGGCACTGTGGCTTATGCAGGCTCTTCCGTCTCACACGACGGCAAATACATGGCCTACAAAATTGCCAGAGGCGGTTCCGACTGGAACGAGATCTTTATCAAAGACATTGAAACCGGCGATATTCTGGATGATCATATTGAATGGGTTAAGTTCTCAGGTATCTCCTGGAAAGGTGATGGTTTCTTTTACAGCGCCTATGACAAACCCGTCGAAGGCGAAGAATTGAGCAACAAAAACGAATACCACAAGGTTTTTTATCACAAGGTAGGCACTCCCCAGTCGGAAGATGAACTGATATACGAAAACAAAGACTTCCCGCTACGCAATTACTATGTTGGAACCACGGAAGATGAGCGATTCCTGCTGATGTATGAAGTGGAATCGACAAGTGGAAATGCACTGTATTTCAAAGAGCTTGACAAAAAAGGAAGTGGTTTTGTTAAAATTGCCGATGGTTTCGATCATGATTTTGGCATTATTGATAACATTGGCGACCTGTTCCTGATGGTAACCAATTTTGAAGCGCCCAAGCAGAGGGTGGTCATGGTTAACAGCCATAATCCGGCTATGGAAAACTGGAAAACCATCATTCCTGAAAAAGAAGAAGTATTATCATCTGTCACCCTTGCTGGAGGCATGATGGTTGCGGAATACATGAAAGACGCCAACAGCAAGGTGGAGATTTATACCCCGCAGGGAGAATTTGTCAGGGAACTTGAATTGCCCACCCTGGGTACGCTTGCAGGTTTCAGCAGCAAGCCTGAAGACGACATCGCCTTTTACGGTTTCACCTCATTCACTTATCCTGCTACCATTTTCAAATACAACATTAAAGACAACACTACTGAAGTATTCCGTGAACCAGGAATTGAATTCAACGGAGAAGACTATACGGTTGAGCAGGTATTTTATAACAGCAAGGACGGGACGAAAGTACCCATGTTCATTGTTTACAAAAAAGGTTTGGTGATGGATGGCAATAATCCAGCTTTACTTTACGGATATGGCGGTTTCAATATCAGCGAAACGCCTGATTTCAGTGTCAGCCGACTGATCTTCCTGGAAAACGGGGGTATTTTTGTCGTTGCCAACATCCGTGGAGGCGGCGAATACGGGGAAGAATGGCATAAGGCCGGTACAAAACTTCAAAAACAGAATGTATTTGACGATTTCATCGCTGCAGCCGAGTACCTTATCGATAAGAAATACACCTCATCTGAAAAACTGGCTATTATGGGCGGTTCGAACGGAGGACTGCTGGTAGGAGCGTGTATGACACAAAGACCGGATCTTTTCAAGGTCGCCCTTCCGATAGTAGGTGTTCTGGATATGCTCCGATACCATACATTCACCATTGGCTGGGCCTGGGCTTCCGATTACGGTACCAGCGAAGAAGACAGCACAATGTTCCGTTATCTGCTTGGCTACAGTCCATTGCACAATATCAAAGAAGGCGTGAGTTACCCGGCAACCCTGGCATTTACAGCAGATCACGACGACCGTGTAGTGCCGGCACATTCCTTTAAGTTCATGGCCACCTTACAGGAAAAGAACGACGGACACAACCCCGTTCTCATCAGGATTGAAACCAAGGCAGGACATGGCGCAGGCAAACCGACCTCCAAGCGTATTGAAGAAGCAACGGATATGTGGTCGTTCGTGTTCTTCAACCTTGGGATGAAGTTGTAATTGTCAATTCTGTATTCTGTATTCTGTATTTTCGATTGGGTGGTGGATTGACAATTTGCAATGTAATATTGTCAATGCATTGTAAATAGCAAATTTCCAATTGCATATCCTATTGCCAATACAGAATACAGAATTCAGAATACAGAATCCAGAAAGCATTACCTTTACCTTTTAACAAAACGTAAACTATGTTCAGAGGTAATGCATACTACAGAAACCTTTCCATTTTGTTGCTAACGGTATTGGTCCCGTTGATTTTAGTATTGATTTTCTTGAAAAACCCAAGCGAGCCGCTGATCTTTCCAAAGGCTTTTGCCATGGTTATTGATGATCTTGGATGGATGAACGGAAGTTCTCTGGAAAAAGAAAACGGCCCTTACCGGCTGAACTTTAACAGGAAGATGCGTTTACTGGATTATAAGCCGGTGGTTGAAGTGGCAAAATCATTGGGCATCCGTTTTCAAGGAATTTTTATTCTGTGTGAACTCGACCGGGAGAATGTCTGTGCCAGGTTTCCAACCACTACCTGGATGGGAAGTGGTTGGGATATCTCCGCCAATATTGACAGCAGTCAGTTACAGATCATGCAGTATATAAAAGATAACGCCGCATTTTTGGAATTCGGAATGCACGGAATAGGGCATGAATATTGGGATAAGGGCAGGAAGACAAGGGCTGAATATTATAACACAGAAGACAGGCAACCCTGGCCGGAAGACACACTCAGAGGGCATTTTGAATGTTTTCGTAATATCATGGACCAGTACGGGTGGACAGGACAATCATTCCCGGAAAGTTTCGTGCCAACAGCTCACTCCTATTACTGGAACCCGGCAGGCAAATATAGCCTGGGCAGCATTTTACGCGATTACGGGGTAAAATACGTCAATTTCAAGCTATCCCTTGCTGCATACCAGTGAGCACCGGTTGCAGAAGGAGGAGGTTTTGATCATGGTGTACATGTTATCGACCGGGACAAATACGGATTGCAATGGGATGCAACGAATGCAAGACCATCAGACGATTTCCTGAAATTCACCACCTGGCCTGTTGAATCGCATTGGACGAATTTTCTGGAAAAAAATGACTCTTTGCAACCGCAAGCTACGGAAGCATGGATAAATTATCTTGATAAAGTACAGGCAACACCGGGCTTATACCTTGCCAGGAATACAGAGCAACTTCATTCGCAATGGCTTTATAAGAAATACGCTTCCATAAACCGCCTGGAAGAAGGTAAATACCTTATCGACAATACGAATATGCCGGATATTGTATATGAAAATAAATTATTGGGAAATCTTGTGTTTATAGTGAATACGGGACAAGGTGAAAAGATTTCCCATGCAAGTCTTGATGGCAGCCCTCTTCTCCTGCGCTACAAATCACACGGAAAATCGTTTCTATACCTTCCTCCGTTGGGGAAAAAGCAATACATCCTGGAAATTAAAACCGGCCCCGGTCTTCCTGAAGTATATATCGATTACATAGGGACGTACAATATCTACAACACAAAACTATCCCCGGATAATCTGGAGTTTGATATTAAAATGTATGGGAGTCAGAAGATTGACATCCATTGCCCTCTGCCTGATACGGTCATATCAAACAACCCCTTCCTGGAAATAACTGATTATTACTACAATGTAAACGATGGCATACTGACCATTACCCTTTCAGGACGGGATATGCAGGGCGAAAGCGGAAGAGTGATTGTGGGGAGATTTTAAATTCTGTATTCTGTATTCTGTATTTTCGATTGGATTGACAATGTGCAATGTAATATTGTCAATGCATTGTAAATAGCAAATTTCCAATTGTATATCCTATTGCCAATACAGAATACAGAATTGACAACTTCAGGGCATTTTTTCCGGTTTCGAGAAAGCAGGATTGCTTAGAAATTCATCATCACGAAGGGTTTTAATGAAGGCAATGAGGTTGGCTTTTTCCTGGGCAGTAAGCTGAGTTCCACCATTAGCAATGTGATGCATTAACGGATCTATCTGGGGAGACCAGACCAGACCGTGAGAATAAAATTCCACCACATCTTCTAAAGTGGCAAACCTGCCGTCATGCATATACGGTCCGGTCAATTCGATGTTTCGTAGTGTGGTTGCTTTGTACGCTCCTTTATCGTTGGGGTCCCCGGTTACAGCGTAACGGTCGCGGGGGTCGTTGAAAATGGAATCCTTGCCGTTGTTATAATATAAATGCGTTGTAAACAAAGGGTTTCCTGCTGCGCCGTGGCAATGGAAGCAATCCGCTCCTTCTTCGGTGGTAAAAAGCACATATCCGCTCAGTTCCGAAGCCGTAAGCTGCACCTCTCCCCGCATATATCTGTCGAATTTGGAATTCGCTGAAATAAATGTCCGGATAAACTGAGCGATGGCTTTTCCCATTCTGTCAACTGTCACAACAGGCGTGCCGAAAGCCTTTTCAAAAAGTTCGGGATAACCCGGCGTACTCTGTATCAGTGCTTTCGCACGGTTTGTATCGCTGTTCATTTCGTGGGGAGCCACAATGCCCATCCAGACAAGATCCTCAATGTTACGGAAATGTGCTTCCGGATTTTCAGGATAGATCTTGCCGTTCCACAAAAATCCCGAATGGTTCCAGATGAGGTTGACAAGGGGTAACATGACATGCGGAGTCGGGATGCCTGTGATACCATGAGTAAACCCTCCCTGGTAAACAGGATGGTTTATCCCGCATTCAAAAGAGTTTTCCTGGATATGGCAGGTAGCACAACTCATCAGGGAATCGGGATGGGTGCGTCCGGATATCCTGCCGTCGTAAAATAAATACCGCCCGAGCTCAATGCCTTCGACCGTCATAGGGTTATCTTCAGGAATATTCAGTTTGGTCGGAAAACCAAATGGAATCTCAATTGTGTAAGGAGTGGGTTTATATCCTGCCGGAATTGGTTCAGGGTCATTGTCTTTGGAGCAAGAACCAAACAAAACGACCACAAGCGCCAACGCGGCAAGAGAAGCTATTTTTAATATTTTATCCGAATCTAACCTCATTAAACCAAAATAAAAAATTAAACATCAACCCCTAACCCCCAACCCCTAACCCCTAACCCCTAATCCCTAACCCATAACCCATAACTCATAACCCATAACTCATAACCCATAACCCACTTCAAACACATTCCACCCATTCTCACAAGCAACATGCATTGCCTCCTGGTTTTGCATGATATATCCGCCCCATATGTTATGATCATATAAATTCGGATCCTGGAACCAGTTTTCGATGTTCATAATTATATCAATATCAATCGTTTCCCCTGATTGTAAGGTAAAGGCTGAACCAGGAAGAACCACTTCAAAGTCATTATGGACGAATCCGGTGATCTGTCCGGCAGTATCCAGGATCTGTCCGATACCCAGATGAAAATCAAAGGGTTCAATAAACAGGTCTTCATTAAGCCATTTTCCGTTCAGTTTCATGTAGTGGTACCCTCCACCCAGGTATTCCGGCCAAAACATGAATGATTCCGGGGGATTCACATACATAAAAGAATGGTTTTTCTCCTCACTGATTCCAAAAGTGAAGGATATGTATTCATAACTTCCTGCCTGTATTGCATCGTATACTTCCCAGGTATGGGTTGAAGGAATGTCCGTATCTACATAATGAATGTCCTTCCATTCATCGATCAGGATACTTCCTCCTCCTGCCAGGTGGAGAGTCACGTCGGAAATAAAATACTGGATTTCATTGATCAGGTAATGGTTTCCTGCGGCATTCACATACTTCATGGTATCTATATCCAGATCTTGCCCGTCAACCTGATGCAGGAAATGAAATACAATTTTTCCTTCAGGATTTGCTGCGGTCTTTTCCTCCTCTTTCTTGCAGGATGCAAATAATAGGGCAATGAATAGTATGATCAATAAGTACTTCATGGTTTTTCCATCAGGATATTTCAATTTGCAGACAGTTGGCATTCTTTCACGGTTGCACAATGAATCAATCAAAAGGCACGGTTCCGGAAACGGTCACAAAGTTCAGGGTATCATACAAACTGGATCCCTGTTTATAGGTTTTTCCATCAATGAGGATCATAATGCGGATTCCGTCGGTAGGGTTATCGTATTTCGCGGAAACGAAAACAATATCTCCCTCATCCGCCTCAAAGCTGTACTTCCAGACATCCTCCTTACTTTGGACATCCACGCCGTTTTTGATCAATTGTCCGTTACTGTCTCGGTAATGAACCAGAAATCCGTTGCTGTTATTTGAAACCTGGTAGACTATATCCTTTTTTCTGTCTTGCTCACAGGAAACAAGCAGGAAAAGGATCACCGGAATAAATAAATACCGTATCACTATTTTCATGGCTATCAAATATTAAAGATCAGGTTAACATAGAAAGAGCGGCCCGGCTCATAGAAGTTTAAGCTACTGCCGGTAATTCGACGGTTCAGGTGCTCATAATAGGCTTTATCGAAGAGGTTCTCTATTCCGCCGGTGACAGTAAGATATTGATTGTAATTCCAAACGATCCTTAAGCCGGCAATGATAAATCCCGGGGATTTGCGTTCTCCGTATGCTTCAGAGGCTTTATCCTGGCGGGCGGCGGCTCTTACATTGGCTTCGGGGATCACTTTTCCTTTCAGGAAGGAGTAAGCAATGGAAAGATTGGCTTCCAGCGGCGGTATTTCCGGCAGGGGATCGTTCTTCACTTTCTTGATTTCCTGGAGGTTTCCTCCGCTGAATACATATACATCGGCTTCCGGATTTATACCGCAGGTGCGGGCGACATCCAGCCCCAGTCTCCACCGGTACCGGGCGGGCGATGCATACGAAAGTTCCCATCCCCATAAATACACAACCGGCAGGTTTACAAATTGTTTTACCCCTAAAACTCCTGCTGTCTGAGGTTTTGCTACCGTCGGAGGCACATAGCGACCGGTAATGTAATCCGTTACCACCGAGAAAAACACACCCGCACCAAGTGTTCCGTATTTCTCACCACTAAATGTGGTAGAAAGATCAACCTCATTATTGGCTTCCGGTTTGAGTGAGGGATTCCCCAGGTAGTCATAGGAATCGTACCCAACAGGAAGCAGGATAATAAAGCGTTCAATCATATCAGGGCTCCGGACTCCCCTACCCAGGGAAAAGCCGGCCAACCAGTGACCTGAGACATGCCAGTTAATACCGGCGCTTGCACTCAGGTTAAAATACTCAGAAGAAGTTTCCGTATTGGAATAAACAATGTTTTCCATTTTTTTCAGGATAAGGTCTCCCGACCTGGCCTCGTTGAAATCTGCCCGTATCGATGCTATCACATCTATTCTTCCCAATGTATGCTGATACTCTGCAAACAAGCCATAATTGTCGATAACGGCATCATTCCAAAGGTCTTCCTTCATAGTTGGCATGGTGGGTTCCAATATCTTGGTTTTTGTCCTTGTACCGTCTTTACGTATGTTTTCATGATCTGTACCCACTGTCAACGATCCCGATCCCGCCTTTACCGTTCCCAGCAGCCGGTAACCGGTGTTGGTGGCATCTACGATTGACACGGCCACCACGGTATCGGAGAAGGGCCTTTCTTTATTGTCCATCTCATGGTGTACAGCCGAGTGGTAAACTTTCAACCTTACACCGGAGATGGCTTTTCCAATTTTGGCTATCGTATAATCGAACGATAGAAGTTGTGTATCATCAACACGTTCATCCATAGGCAAAGCAGGATACATCACATCCCGGCCGTATGACTCATCGAGGGAGAGAATGGCTTCATGGCCTTTCAAGGGGGAAAAACCCAGTACTGCCGAATAATTGTATCTTGTAAAATGTGAGTTGACCGTTTCCCCATTTCCATCGTTATAATTGCCATATTTCTTAAAATTTCCGGAAAGGGAGAAAAACACATCCGAATTACCGCCATAAAAAGCAAGATGTTGTTTAAAACCATTCCAGTTGCTTTCATAACCTTGAATGGATTTAACATTAATCTTGAATTTTTCGGACTTAATTGGTTTCCAGGTTTTAATATTGATCACTCCACCCATATTGGGTCCATACTTAAGGGCAAAAGGGCCTTTTACGACTTCCATCCTGGTTATGTCATCCACATCAATATGGGCGATGGCTGGATCCATTCGGTTCGGACAGCCGCCTTCGATCTTCATCCCATGGTTTACATGCACATTTATCTGACCGTATTTAAAGCCCCGCACAACAGGATCTAAACCTATACCTCCCTTTCTGATAGCCGCCACATTGGGTATCCTGCGCAGGAAATCACCAGGATCCCTGACAGCGCTAATCTCAATCTCTTTCTCAGGAATGGTTTCTATCCTGAAGGGCACGGCACTGGTATAATCCTCTAAAATTACTACCTCCTTCAGGCGGACAAGAGTATCGGTTGCTTCAGGTTCCTGGGTGAAAGCGGAATACAGAAGCACGAACAGGAAAAGCGATAGAAGAATTCTTTTCATCTATTTAAGGTTTTATGCAAAAATAATTAAAACAGAAGTCATATCTAAGTTTTTTATATTATTTATACAGGTTTCTAAATAAGCATTATTGTCATTTTGGTTGTACTTTTGCAATAAAAAATGAAATTCAATATAGGCGACAAAGTTAAGTTCCTCAACGAACCGGGTGGCGGGGTAGTTTCCAAGATCATCAGCACCAGCATGGTAAATGTTGCCATTGAGGATGGTTTTGAGATACCCACTTTGATCAGTGACATCCTCAAAGTAAGTGATACCGGGTATTCATCAAGGATGTTTGATGAAGATTTTAAGGTAGAGTTGCCGGTTAGGTCCGGAAATCAGGAAACTAAAACGTCGTCGGAGCCAATACGGGAAGCCCGTGAGGATGAGGACACCCGTTACAGTCAGCTAAAACTGCACCGCAGCAAGGAAACTCATGAAAAGGGGGTTTATCTTGTGTTTTTTCCACACGACCAGCAATGGTTATTGACAGGACTGTTGGATGTTTTCCTTGTCAATTTTACAGGAATGGACGTTCTGTACAATTTTTTCCTGCAAAATCGTAACGGAAGTTTTTCCGGACTTGATTACGGATCAATTCCCGGACAGTCGAAAGTCCTGATCGAATCCATCAGCCGGGAAGATATTGGAGCCTGGGAACAAGGTATCATTCAGGTAATGTTTCATCCGGAACCGGCTGAAAAGGTATACGCACCGATTAGCAGGAGTTATCACATAAAACCTGTTAAATTCCTGAACGAGAACAATTACCATGATGCTGAATTCATTGACGGTAAAGCTTATATAATAGAAGTCTGCAAGATATCAATCCTTCGTTCGGCGGGAGAAGACCCGGTTCTGAGAAAATATGAAGACGATGCGCCGGTAATTGAAAAAGCGAAGGAAATAAAGGAGAAAGCGCTTATAGACCAGCATCGCACAGAGCCTGGTGTAGCTGTAGTAGATTTACACATTGGGGAGCTTGTGGATAATATCAAAGGAATGAACAGTCATGATATGCTTACCCTCCAGGTGAATTATTTTGTAAAAGCCCTTGAAAGTGCCATTGCCAATCGATACCGTAAAGTAACCTTTATCCATGGTGTAGGTAACGGAGTGTTAAAGCAGAAGATCATTGAAAAAGCGAAGGAATATGAAGGTTTGGAGCAGTACGATGCTTCGCTGGCGAAATTTGGGGTTGGTGCCTTGGATTTTGTGATAAGATATAATTAATGAGGGGAAAACTTCACCCCGGGTCTCTTTGATAAAACCACCTCAACCTGGCCCGTCTGAGAATACCACCTCACCCCCGGCCCCTCTCCTG